>DASQDV010000358.1:0-14759 GCA_035633995.1 Pyrinomonadaceae bacterium
CCGCGCCTTTATGGAGAAACGCAAACCCGTCTGGCGCAATCGCTGATCTGGAAACTTTTTCATGCGACAAAGCGAACCCCGCCAACATAAATTTCGGCGCTGGCCGTCAACTTTATTGTGCGTCGCGCTCGTCTGCGCGTGCCAGTTGTCGAGCGCGTCTGCGGCGGCGCAGGCGCAGCGGGGCGTTCGTCGTGCGGCGGAGGTGACGGGCGCGGAGAGGCGCGAGAGCGAAGCGGCGCGACGGCAACTTGACGAATTCGCGCGGCGCGCGATGAACGCCGCGTGCGCGGAGCGCGAGCAAGACCCGCAGGGCAGCGCGCCGATTGACGAGATGCAGGCGAGGCCGTCGCTGCCGCTGCGCCACGCGGAAGTTCTGGCCGGTGCCGAGCGCGCGGAGCGTCTGCTGCCCGTCGCCAAAAATCTGGCGGCGGAATCGCTGCGCGTCCTGCTGCGCGAATACGGCATCAGGGAGTCGGCGGCGGTGCGCGCGGCCTTCGCGCGCCTGGCGCGCGTGCGCGCCGTCGAGCCGGACATCGAACTGCGCGACAACGCCTCGGTCATCTACAAAGAACCGCGCACCATACGCTTCGGCACGATCTTCCTCGCCGGGCTGCGCTCGGACGAAGGCATGTTGAGCGTGCTCGCGCACGAGTTGACGCACGTGGCCGACGGCGCGCAGGGAAGTCTGGTTGCGCTCTTTCAGGGCGTGGCGCGAAGGGCGCGCGGCAGGGGGCAACTACAGCGCATCAATTTGCGGCGCGGCGAAGAGTTGACGTGCGATCTGGTCGGCGCGCATGCCGTGCGCGCCTACATCGCGCGCACGCCGAGCGTCGAGACGCTTGCGCGGCGCACCTCGCGCGCGCTGGCGCACAACTGCGTCGAACGCGACCACACGGATCGTTCGCACCTGTCGCCGCGCACGACGATGCGCGCCCTGCTCATACTCGACCCGGCGCTCGCACAGGCCATCACGGGCGAGGCGCTGGAAGCGAGCGCGCCGCCCGTCGCGCCTCAGCGCCGCACGCCGCGCCGCGCCGCCCACCCGTTTCCGCCGCAGCCGAAGCCGCGCCCTTAAACAAAGTCCGCACGTTGACAGAGTCGCGCGCCGCTTCCTATCATTTCCCGTTCAAGATGAGTGAAAAAACCGAGCAGGGGAAACGTCAACGTCTGTCTTCGCGCGAGCGCGGCTGTCTGAACGCGCGCCGCCTCGTTTTGTGCATGCTCACAGTCGCGCTGGTGTGCGGCGCGGGCGGGTGCAGGCGTGTCAGCGAGAAGCTGGGGATTAGCAGTGTGCGCCCGCGCGAGTTGCGCGACGTGCCCGCCGCGCGGCTCGCCTTTCGCCTTGAGACGGACATCAGCGAAGACGTGCTGCCGGAAAATTTGCGACAGGACGCGCCCGAAGAACTGCTCGCTTCCGTGAAGACGCAGTTTGAGACGAGCCGCAAGGACGAGGCGCTCCTGCGCACGGTCGTGTCGCCCGACGGCCAGCGCGCGCTTGCGCTCTACGACCCGGGCGGCGGCCAGCCCGCCGACAACACTTTTCGCATAGACCTCTACGGCGCGGACGGCATGTTCGTGCGCAACATCCTGCCGCAAAATCTGGAAGGCATCACGCTCGCCGCAGTCGCTTGGTCGCCCGACGCGCAGTGGATCGCCTTCATCGGTCGAGAGCGCGCGAATGCGACGCCGACGCCGACGCCTGCCGACGACGTTCCCGTTGCGCCGCCCGTCTTCGACCCGAACGCCAGCCCCGTGCCGACCGCCTCGGTCGCGCCGATGATCGCGCCCGTCCCTGTTTTCAAGACCGACCAGATTTACATCTGCGACCGCGACGGCAACAATTTGCGCCCGCTCACCTCGCGCGAAGGTTTGATCTACCTGAACCTCGCGTGGGCGCCCGACAGCCACGCGATAGCCTCGCTCGCCTGTCGTCAGGACGAACTCGACGCGCGCATGAACGAGGGCAAGGAGTTCGCCGGTCGCCCGCGCATCATCGAACGCGCGGACGGGCGCGAGCGTCTGCTCGACGATCAGTTGATGGAAGCGCCGCCCGTCTGGTCGCCCGACTCCGCGAAGGTCGCCGCCGCCACCGAGACGGACGTGGCGATCTACGATGCCATCGGGGCGACGCCGACGGGCGCGCGTCTCCCCCTGCGCGATCCGCTGCTCGGCGCGTCTGCGACTTACGACGCGGCGAAACTCAAACGCGCCACCCCTGCCGCGACGCCCGCCGCCGCCGCTGGAACGGGCGGCACGGCAAATCAGCCGGGCGCATCTTCGACAGCAGCTTCTTCAAGCGGCAGCACGCCGCTTTCGTTCAACCCCGTCATCCGCCTCGAATGGGTGCAGCCGGAAACGCTGCTCGTTCGCACAGGGTTCGTGCGCTACTATCAAAACAGCCCTGAGCCGACGCGCGGCTACCTGCGCTGGCACGTCCTCCATCTCAGCCCGCAGGCCGCCGTGATGAGCTAACCGGCTGAGGCGCGCGGCTGACTAAAACTAAAGGAGTCAAATCCCCTTGATCTACCAAAGCATCGCCGATATCTACGCCGCCAACGACACGGTGCGCCGCCAACTCGCCGCGCGCGTCGAAACTTTAAGCGACGCGCAGCAAACTTTTCGTCCCGCCCCGGACGCCTGGTCAATCGCCGAGATCATGGAACACCTCTCGATCATCGAGCAGAGCATGGTTCGACTGATCGGCATGCTGCTCAATAAGGCCGAGAGCGCGCCCGCCGGAAGTTCGAGCGCGCAGGCGAGCCACGATGCACACGCCGCCGACGCCAACAACAACAACGCCACCGTAGCGCGTCCCTTCAAGCCCTTCTCGCTGGATGCCTACGTCGATGCGATCAAGGATAAAAAACTGGACGCGCCCGAACAGGTGCGACCGGGCGGTCAGGTCGCGCTCGCGGATTCGCTCGCCAACCTGCAACGCTCACGCGCCGCCGTCGAGGGCTTTCGCCCGCGCCTCGAAGCCGCAGACCTCAGCGTCGCCACCTACCCGCATCCGGCCTTCGGCGAACTCGACGCTGCACAGTGGCTCGCCTTCATCGGACACCACGAAGGGCGCCACCTCCGCCAGATCGAGCGCCTGATGGAAGCGCCGGAGTTCGCGGGTAAAAATGGGAGCTAACGGAGCGTCCACTTGCGGCCTTCCGCACGCGACTCTATAATCGCCGCCAACGCACTTCGTAAGTTTATGCCCTCTTAGCTCAACGGTTAGAGCAGCGGACTCAGTTCTTTGAAAGGTTTAAGTGGAGAATTCGGGATTATGAAACTCCGCGTGGCAATTGAGACAAAGAAGCCGGCACTTTTGGGCTTCGGCTTCAAGAGACTCCCACGAGGTGTTTGAGCAACTTCTGAGATCAATAGGGAAAGATTTGATCGCGGGATCAAGGTGGTGAAAAGCCAATGCTGCATGGTTACGGCTGTAACCGCATGGTTCGCAACGACCACTCTTCTGTTGAATCAGCAGGTGTCTTCTTTGTCGGCCACGCTGTTGTTGACAGACTTAATTCTGATGTTTGTTGTTTGTGGAAGTGTTCTTGCAACGTCGTGAGCAAAATTTAACTTGCTTACCCGTCAAATTCGTTTGACAGACAACACAACTATCTTCCATAAGACCTCCAAAGTTGGGTTGCAGGCGTATCACACTCGGTTCTCCGGGTTGACCGGAAATGGTTTCAGGTGCGCTTGTAGAATCTGTCAAATTCGGGGAAGCCTAAGACGCGAAAGCGAGATGGTAATCCCGAGCCAAGCCGCGCCGCTTGAGGCGCGAAAGGTGTAGAGACTTGATGGCAGACGCGTAAAGCGAAGGGAAAGTCCAGACCACAAACTCCGACTGCGCGGGCAGGAGGGGCGCGGCGAAAGCCGTAGGGGTAAGCATAATCCGTTGGTTGTAGGTTCGAATCCTACAGAGGGCATTAACCATTTTAACCATCGGCGGGGGCGGCCTCGGCGGCGGCGGCAGCAGCAGCAGGCCGTTCCCGTTTCTATTTCGCGTCCCTGAAGTTTCGCGCCGCACGACATTGACAACGCGCGGCGCGAAACCTATCATTCGTTACAAATTCGTGCCCGCTACGGCTAGCAGGCAACTCGTCACATTCCTTTGTTCCGCGAAGGGTCGTTAGAAATTCTCCGGTCGGTGATTTATCACGCGCCCGCATCGTTTAAGAAAGACATACCAACTCCTCACGCTCGCGCCGCGAACCGACGAACGACCGTCTTCCCCGACCTTTTTTAGTTAAGCCTTAACGGCCGCACCCGCAAGGCTTGCAGTTGCCACTCAATGTCCAGTTATCCGTCAGGAGTTTCGATGCCTCGCAAAAACCTCTATCCCCTGCGCTCGTTTCGTGTCCGGGCGTTGCTTTATGCGCTGATCGTGCTGGCCGCCGTCGTGAGCCTGCCCCCGGCTTTCGCGCGGCTGACGGTGCTCGCGCAGGAGGACGACGGCGCATCGCAGGATAAGGGCGGCGTGGAACCGTATGCGGAGTTCGTCCGCGCACTGTCGCTGCCTGTCAACGACGTGGTCTACAACCCCGTCAACCAGACGCTTTACGCGAGCGTGCCGAGCAGCGCGGGCGCGGCGGGCAACAGCATCGTTCCCATCAATCCGTTGACGGGCGAGATGGGCGCGCCCGTCTTCGTCGGCAGCGAGCCGAGCAAACTGGCGATGTCTGACGACGGGCACACGCTCTACGTCTTGCTCTCCGGGTCTTACCTCATACGCCGCTTCGACACGGCAACGCTCACCCCCGGCCAGCAGTTCTCCATGGGTACGCACTCCTTTTACGGCCTCTACATGGCCAACGATCTGGCCGTCGCGCCGGGCAATCCGAATCTGGTGGCCGTCGCCAGACACTATGGCGGAGTCAGCCCGCCTCAGGCCGGCGTCGCCATCTTCGATAACGGCGTGCAGCGAACCAAAACCGGACCCGACCACAGTGAAGGCGCGGACTTCCTCGCCTTCTCCGCCACCGAGTCGAAACTCTACGGCAGCAGCTTCTATTACGGCCTGCGCACGATGACCCTTGATTCATCAGGCGTGGCCGCCACGAGCAAGACCACTTTCAACGTGAACGGCCGCATCAAGTTCGCCGACGGTCGCATCTACAGTTCCACCGGTCAGGTCGTCGACCCCGAGACGAGCACGCTGCTCGGCACTTTCTCCGTCGTCTCGACAAGCGCTTTCGCCGTCGATTCTGCGGCGGGGCGCGCGTACTATGTGACGCGCGATACCTACGGCAGCAGCACGCTCACGTTGAGGGCGTTCGACATCAAGACGTTCGTGCCCGTCGGTTCGGCGACGCTCTCCGGCATCACGAGCGACCCGGCGACGCTGGTGCGCTGGGGCGCGAACGGCCTCGCCTTACGCACAGACACCGGCAAACTCTATCTCATCCAGACCTCTCTGATCCCTTCGTCCGAACCCGACCCGTCGCCGACGCCCTTCGTTTCGCCGACGGCCACGCCGACGCCCGCGCCCATCCCCACGTTCGTCCGCCAGATTCCGCTGCCCTCGAACGATCTCGTCTACAGCGCGCAAACCGAGCATCTTTACGCGAGCGTGCCCGGCACCGTGAGCGGGAAGGGCAACAGCGTCACGCGGCTCAACCCGGAGACGGGCGAGGTAGGCCCGTCACTCTTCGTCGGGAGCGAACCGTCGCAACTCGCCCTTGCCGACGACGGGCAGACGATGTACGTCGGCTTGAAGGGCGCGGGGGCGGTGCGCAAGCTCGACGTGTCGGCGCAGACGGCGGGAATCCAGTTTTACCTCGGCAACGTCAACTACGACGGCGCGTTACTGCCCTACGACATCACCGTGATGCCCGGCAGCCCCGGCACGGTCGCCGTCAGCATGTTCGCCTCCGGCGGGTATAACGGCGCCGTGAAGCTTTACGACGACGGCGTGCCCCGCGCGCAGTCGCTCAACTCGGGCGGCTTCGTCGAGTTCGCCTCGCCAACCAGACTCTACGTGGGCGACAATTTGTTGCAGAAAGTCGCCGTCGCCGCGAACGGGCTGACGAGCCTCGGCTCGTTCAACACGTCGGGTCGCGGGCTGACGCAATACGTGAACGGCCTGTTGTACATCTCGGGCGGCGTCGTCGTCGAGCCGGAAACGAGCACCATCAAAGGCCGCTTCACGGGGGTTGGGTTCTACAACGCAATGGCGATTGACGCCGCGAAGAACCGCGCCTACTTCCTGACCAGCCCCTCCGGCACCTGGACGCTGCGCTCCTATGAACTCGACACGTTCCGCCCCGTCGCCTCCGTCGCCCTTCCGGGAGTCAGCGGCGCGAGCGGCGACCCGTCGAGCCTCGTCCGCTGGGGCAAGAACGGGCTGGCCTTTCGCGCCAATGATCGCATCTACCTGATCCAGTCCGCCCTCGTGGACGCCTCCGATCCGATCCCGGCGGCGACGCCGACGCCCTCGCCCACGCCCGTGCCGACGCCCGTTTACATCCCGACCATCGTTGACAAGGTCAACCTGCCCGCCAACGATCTCGTGATCAACGCGGCCACACAGACGCTCTACGCGAGCGTTCCGAGCACGGCGGGCGCCACGACGGGCAACACCATCACGTCCGTCGATCCGAAGACCGGCAATATCGGCTCGTCAACTTTCATCGGCAGCGAGCCGAACAAACTCGCCATCTCCGACGACGGGGAAGTTCTCTACACGCACCTCGACGGCGCGAAGGCCATCCGGCGTTTCGACATCGCGACGAGGACTCCCGGCCAGCAGTTCTCCATCGGCGTGGACAAGCCTGTGGACATGGAGGTCGTGCCGGGCAGCCCGCAGTCGCTCGCCGTCTCGCGCGGGTCGTCTTTCAGCAGCAACACCGGCGGCGTAGCCGTCTATGACAACGGCGTGCAACGCACGAACACGACCGCCAACGGCGGGATCAATTTCACTTACATCGGCCCCATCGAGTTCGGCGCAACGTCCTCGAAGCTCTACGGCTACAACAACGGTTCGACCGGCTTTGACATCTCCAAAATGTCTGTGGACGCGTCGGGCGTCAAAGTGCTCAGCGTCCTGCGCGGGCTGCTCTCCGGCTTCAACTCCGGGTTCGAGTTCGCGGGCGGCAGGCTCTACTCGGCGGGCGGCAGCATTATTGACCCGGAGACGGAAATGCTCGTCGGCAAGTTCAACACCGGCGGCACGGTTCTGCTCGTTGACCAGACGCTCGGGCGCGCCTTCTTCCTCTCGAACAGCCCCGGCGGAGTCGCGGGCGTCGTCCTGAGTGCTTACGACATCAACACGTTTCTCCCGCTCGGCTCCGTCACGCTGCCCAACGTGACCGGCACTCCGAACGGCCTCGTGCGCTGGGGCACAAACGGCCTCGCCTTCTGCACGCTCCCGAACAGCTTCAGTTCGTCGGGCGCGACGAGCCAGATTTATCTCGTCCGGTCGGCGCTGGTTTCAGACGCCGAGCCTATCCCGTCCAAAATTCAGTTCAGCGCGGCGGAGTACAGCGCGTCCGAGGTCGGGCCGAGCAACGGGGCTGTCATCACCGTCACGCGCACGGGCGGCCTCGCGGGCGCGGTCACGGTTAACTACGCGACGGGCGGCGGCACGGCCACGCCCGGCTCAGACTACACCGCGACCTCCGGCACGCTCTCTTTCGCCGCCGGCGAGACGACCAAGACTTTCAACGTCCCCGTCACCCGCGACAACCTTTATGAAGCCAATACCAGGGAGACCGTCGGCCTGACTTTGAGCGGCCTGAACGGCGATGCCACGCTCGGCTCGCAATCAACCGCCACGCTGACCATTCAGGACAACGATTTCCGCCCGTACCTCTCCCCTCTCAGCTTGAGCGTATCCGAAGGCCAACCCGGCACGACGACGACGGCACAGTTCGTCGTGCGGCTCACGAACGCATCGGTCGAAACCATCTCCATCAATTACGCGACCGCCGACGGCACGGCGAGAGCTGATTCGGACTATGTCGCAACCTCCGGCACGCTGACGTTCCAGCCCGGCGAGGTGGAGAAATCTTTCCCCATCCAGATCAAGGGCGACGCGGTTGACGAAGGCACCGAGCAGTTCGGGATCAGCTTCTCGAATCCCGTCAACGTCAACTTCTTCGGCGGGACTCCCATCGTTACCATCACCGCCGACCAGCGTGCGGTCGTCCAGTTCGGCTCAAGCGGGTTTGCGGTGGGCGAGATGGGGGTGCGCGCGACCATCACCGTCACGCGCACGGTCAGTCTGACAGGCGTGGTCACGGTCAACTACGCGACGGGCGGCGGCACGGCCACACCCGGTTCAGACTACACGCCGACCTCCGGCACGCTCACCTTCGCCGCCGGAGAGACGACGAAAACTTTCACCATCCCCATCACCGACGATAACCTCTACGAACCCGGCGTCGATGAGACCATCGGCCTGAGTTTGAGCGGCCTGACCGGCAACGCGACGTCCGGCTTGCGGATGACCGCCACGCTAGTCATTCAGGACAACGATTCACGCCCGTCCATCGTCCCTGTGAATCTCACCGTGTCTGACGCCCCGCCCGGCACAACGGCACAGTTTGTCGTGCGACTCTCGAACCCGTCGGTCGAAACCATCTCCGTCAATTACGCGACGGCTGACGGCACGGCGAAAGCTGATTCGGACTACGTCGCAACCTCCGGCACGCTGACGTTCCAGCCCGGCGAGGTGGAGAAATCCTTCCCCATCCAGATCAAGAGCGATGCGGTTGACGAGGGCAGCGAGCAGTTCGCGATCAACTTCTCGAATGCCGTCAACGCCAACCTTCCCAACGGGAACGGTCTCGTCACAATCACCGCAGACGAGGTCACGCTCATCGGGTTCAGCGCGGAGGAATTTACGGTGGGCGAGGGCGAGGCGCGCGCAACCATCACCGTCACGCGCACCGGTCCGCTCGCCGCACCCGCCACCGTCGATTACCTCACGCTTGACAACCCGGCGGACATCCCCTGCGACCCGACCATCAAACAACCTGATGGCACCTTCTACCCGCAGGGCGCGGCCTTCGCCCGCTGCGACTACGCGACGACTCTCGACACGCTTCGCTTCGCGCCCGGCGAGAGCCAGAAGACTTTCACCATTCCGCTGGTGGACGACACTCACGTCGAGCCGAAGGAGTCTGTCAGTCTGCGCCTCGTCACGCCGACAGGCGCGTCGCTCGGCACACGGTTCAACGCCGTCCTTGCCATCACGGACAACGACGCCGCCGACCAGCCGAACCCCATTGACGCGCACGACTTCTTCGTCCGCATGCAATACCTCGACTTCCTCTCGCGCGAGGCAGACACGGACGGGCTGGCCGCGTGGACGAAGGTTCTCGGCAACTGCCCCAACGCTTTTAACCGGCAGGAGAAGAACCCTTCGGCGGAGTGCGACCGCAACCTCGTCAGTTCGTCGTTCTTCCGTTCGCTGGAATTCCAGTTGAAGGGCTATTTCGTCTATCGCTTCTATCGCGTGGCCTTCAACCGGAGGCCGAGCTACGTGGAGTTTGTCACAGACATGCGGCGCGTCACGGGGCAGACGGCGGAAGAGGTTTACAGCAAGCGCCGCGCCTTCGGCGATGCGTGGGTGCTGCGTCCGGAGTTCGTGAGCATCTACGGCGCGCAGACCAGCGCCGGTTTCGTGGACGCGCTCCTGACGCCTTACGGGCTGACGGCCATCAACACGCCCGACCCGGCGAACCCTGACGGCGACGCCCTCGTGCGGCTCACGCGCGACGAACTCGTCGCCGCGCTCGACGCGCAGCCGCAGCGCCTGACGAAGGCGCAGGTCTTGCGCGCGGTGGTGCAGAGCCGCGAAGTTGACGAGGCGGAATACAACGGCGCGTTCGTCGCCATGCAATACTACGGCTACATGCGCCGCGCGCCCGAACAGTCCGGCTACGACGCGTGGCTGCGAGTCATCACGCGCGGCGACGGCTTCCGCGTCATGGTCGATGGTTTCATGAACTCGACCGAGTATCGCCTGCGGTTCGGTAAGTAGTCGCCGGAGCGAACCCGGTCACGATTGAGAACGGAGAGGTTGGGCTAGAAGCGCGCCCGGCCTCTCCGTTTTTTATTGACCGCCGCGTTCCCGCAAGTTTAGAGTCCACTACAAAAATAGTTTTCGGCGCGGGAGACAGGTGTTGACTAACAGAAACTCTATCGGCATCGGCATCATCGGGTCGGGGTTTGCGCGCTCGACGCAGATTCCGGGCTTTCGCGCGTGCGAGGGCGCGCGCATCGTGGCGATTGCGAGCGCGCGGCGAGAGCGCGCCGCAGCAGTGGCGCGCGAGTTCGAGATTCCGTTTGTCGGCAAAGACTGGCGCGAGGTCGTCGAGCGCGACGACGTTCAACTCGTGAGCATCGTGACGCCGACCGCAACGCACCTTGAGATGACACTCCATGCGCTCGCGCACGGCAAAGCGGTGCTCTGCGAAAAGCCTATGGCGATGAACGCTGCGGAGACGGACGAGATGCGCCGCGCCGCTGCGGCTGCGGGCACGCTGGCGCACATTGACCACGAACTGCGCTTTCTCGCCGGGCGGCGACGCATGCGCGAGCTTATAGGCGCGGGCGAGATCGGGCGCGTGCGCCACGCACACTTGATTTATCGCGCCGACTCGCGCGCGGGCGCAGACCGCGCCTGGGATTGGTGGTCGGACGCGAGCGCGGGCGGCGGCGCGCTCGGCGCAATCGGCTCACACATCATTGATAGCTTTCACTGGCTGCTCGACGGCGCGCGCGTCTCCCGCGTCTTCTGCCAACTCTCGACGCACACACGCGCGCGCCCCGACCACGCGAACGGCGGGATGCGGCCTGTCACTTCGGACGACGCGGCCACGCTACTGCTCAACTTCGCGGGCGGCGAACTGCTCGCGGCGACGGGCGCGACCGCCAACGCCTCTATGTCTTTCGTCGAAGCGGGCGAGCCTCTGCATCGTCTGGAAATTTTCGGCGAGCGCGGCGCGCTCAGGGTGGAAGGCGACGGCGCGTTGTGGCACGCGCAGTTAGGCGCGGGCATGTGGCATCCGATGGAAGCGGGACGCGGAGAACTCGCGCCCGGCATGCACGACAACGGCTGGTCGCGCGGCTTCACCACTTTCGCGCGCGAGATCGTGCGCGCCCTCAGCGAAGGTCGCAACACGGTCGAAGGCGCGGCCACGTTCGACGACGGACACCGCACCCAACTCGTTCTGGACGCCGCGCGCCGCTCGCACGCCGCAGGCTGCCGGGTCGAGCCGGACGCGATTTGAAACAAACCCGGTCTTAGTAAAATATACGCCGCGAGGATGCGACGCGCGCGCGTGCGTGCGCGCCGAGGTTTAAATTCTCCGCACGTTAAAATCATTCGTGCCATCCGCTAAATCATCACAGAGAAAGTCGCGGCGCGGAGTCGTGCGCGTAGGCGTGGACACGGGCGGGACGTTCACGGATTTCGTCTATGCGGCGACGGGCGGCGACGGGCAGACGGGCATGTTCAAACTCGCCTCGACGCCCGCCGACCCTTCGCGCGCGATCAGCGAAGGGTTGCGGCGTATCGCGGCGGAATCGAATCGCGCCGTGCGCGAGTTGGAGATCGTGCACGGCACGACGGTCGGCACGAACGCGCTCCTTGAAAGACGCGGCGCGCGTGCCGCGCTCGTGACGACCGCCGGGTTCGAGGACGTGCTCGCCATCGGCAGGCAGGCACGCCCCGCGCTCTACGATCTGGACGCGGCGCGACCGGAAGCCATCATCCCGCGCGCGCTTCGCTTCGGCGTGCGCGAGCGCGTCGCGGCGACGGGCGAGGTGCTGGAAGCACTGGACGAGAGCGCGCTCGCCGCGCTGGTCGAGAAACTGAGACGCGCGCGCGTCGAGTCGGTTGCCGTCTCGCTGCTCTTTTCGTTCGTGCGTCCCGAACATGAACGCTTGATCGCGCGTGCGTTGGAAGTCTTAGGCGTGCCGCTCTCCGTCTCGCACGAAATCCTGCCGGAGTACCGAGAGTTTGAACGCACTTCGACGGTTGCGATCAACGCCTACCTGCAACCGCTGATGGGCGCGTATCTCAAGCGCCTGCGTGCGCCGCGCCTGCGCGTGATGCAATCTTCGGGCGGGAGCATCTCTGCGCGGGCGGCGGCGCGCGAACCCGTGCGGACGATTCTCTCAGGCCCTGCGGGCGGTGTGGTGGGCGCGCTCCGTGCCGCGCGCGAGGCCGGGTCGCTCGACATCATCACCTTCGACATGGGCGGCACTTCAACCGACGTGGCGCTCGGCAACGGGGGGCAACTGCAAACGACGAACGAGGCGACCGTCGCCGCGCTGCCCGTCGCCGTGCCCGTGCTCGACATTCACACGGTCGGGGCGGGCGGCGGTTCAATCGCGCGTGTTGATGCGGGCGGGAGTTTGCGCGTCGGGCCTGAGTCGGCGGGCGCGAGTCCCGGCCCTGCGGCTTACGGAAGCGGCACGCTGCCCACCGTGACGGACGCCAACCTCGTGCTCGGACGCTTCGGCGGCGCAAGCCTGCTCGGCGGCGATTTCAAGTTGGACGCGCGCCGCGCGCTCGAAGTCTTAGAGCAACTTGCGCGCGAGATGAGCGCGGCGCGCGGTCGCAGCAGAAGCAGAGGGGCGACGGCGCACGAGGCCGCGCTCGGCGTGGTGCGCGTGGTGAACGCTGGCATGGAGCGCGCTCTGCGCGTCGTGTCGGTCGAGCGAGGTTTTGATTCGCGAGCGTTCGCGCTCGTCTCGTTCGGCGGCGCGGGCGGTTTGCACGCCGTCGCGCTCGCAGAGAGTCTCGGCATCCCGCGCGTCATCGTGCCGCAGAGGCCGGGCGCGCTCTCCGCGCTCGGCGCGCTCTCCTCGGATGTCGTGATGGACGCGAGCCGCACCGTGATGCTCGACGCGCCGGGCGCTCTATCGTGGCAGGCGCGCGAACTCGAACGCGCTTTTCAAACGATGGAACGCACGGCGCGCGCCGCACTCCGCCGCGAAGGTTTCGGCGACGCGCAGCAGAGACACGCGCGGAGCGTCGCCGCGCGCTACAAGGGGCAATCGTTCGAGTTGGAGATCGCGTGGCAGCCGAAGCGGTCGCTCGTCGCCGCGTTTCGCAGCGCACACCTCGCGCGTTACGGATACGCGCCGGAAGAGGCCGGAAGCGCGGTCGAGATCGTCAGCGCGCGCCTGCGCTCGCGCGGTCTGGTCGAGCAACTCAGACGCGAACGCTTCGCCCGCAGCACAAACAACTCCGACGCCTTTGTCGCCGCTGAGCAAAGCGCGACCGTGTACTTTACCAACCGACCCGTGCGCGCTGCCGTCTACGCGCGCGAAGAACTCCGGGCGGGCGCGCGGCTTCGCGTGCCGTGCATCGTCGCGGAGTATTCTTCGACGACGCTCGTGCCCGCAGGCGTGCGCGCCGCGCGGGTAGACGAACACGGCAACCTTGTCATCGAACTATGAAACGTGCAGACACATTCGATCCGGTCACGCTGGAAATTTATCGCGCGCTCTACACTTCGGTCGCAGAGGAGATGGGCATCGCGCTCCGGCGCACGGCGCACTCTCCGAACATCAAGGAGCGGCGCGACTATTCGTGCGCCGTCTTCGATGCGACGGGGCGCGTCGTCGCGCAGGGCGACCACATGCCGGTTCACCTGGGCAGCATGCCGATGGCGGTCGCGGCGGCGCTGCGCGAAACAACAATCGAGCCGGGCGATGTCGTGGCGCTCAACGATCCGTTCGCGGGCGGCACGCACCTGCCGGATGTAACGCTCGTGGCGGGCGTCTTTGACGACAGGGGAAAGGGTAAAGGGAAAGGGGGAAGGGTAAACACGCGAAGCCGTGCGGCGGGTAACGTGAGTGATGAACGACGCACGGCGAACGACGCGACGGGCAAAGGCGGCGCGGAGCGCAGAGGTTTTAACCTTTCCCCTTTCCCCCTTTCCCTTTCACCTCTTTTTTACGTCGCGAATCGCGCGCATCACGCAGACATCGGCGGCGGCTCGCCCGGCTCGATGGGCATGGCGGCGGACGTGTACGGCGAGGGCTTGCGCATCCCGCCCGTACATTTGCAGCGCGGCGGGCGCATGAACGAAGACGTGTTGAAGTTGCTGCTGGCGAACGTGCGCGGGGCGGAGGAGCGGCAGGCGGATTTCGCGGCGCAGGTGGGGTCGCTCAAGACGGGCGCGTCGCGTCTGCTTGAGATCGTCGCGCGGCGCGGCGGGCGCGAAGCCGCGAGTTACGCCGCGCACCTGATCAATTATTCGGCGCGGATGATGCGCGCCGCAATTCGTAAAATTCCCGACGGAGTCTACGAGGCCGAAGACGCGCTCGACGGAGACGGCGTCTCGGACGCCCCGTGCGTCGTGCGCGTGCGCGTCCGTGTTAAGGGCGAGCGAGCGCGCGTCGATTTCGAGGGGAGCGCGCCGCAGGTCGCAGGGCCTGTCAACGCGGTCGAGGCGATCACCGTGTCGGCGGTCGCCTACGTCTTTCGCTGCCTGCTCGGCGCGGAGGAAGTTCCGGCGAGCGCGGGGCTGATGGAGCCGGTTGAAGTCCACGCGCCGCGCGGGACGATTGTTAACGCGCTCGCGCCCGCACCCGTCGCGGGCGGCAACGTCGAAACGTCGCAACGCATCGTTGACGTGCTGTTCAAAGCCCTGTCCCAAGCCTTACCCGGACGAATTCCGGCGGCGAGCCAGGGCACGATGAACAACCTGACCATCGGCGGCATCGACGCGCGGACGGGGCGCGAGTTCGCCTACTACGAAACCATCGCGGGCGGCATGGGCGCGCGCGCCGCGCGC
>DASQDV010000359.1:0-3167 GCA_035633995.1 Pyrinomonadaceae bacterium
AGGGCTACGGCGTCTCGCTGACAGCGCCCGCGTGGATACGTGCGCGGCTTGCAGAGGTGGGCGGACTGAGGGAAGTCTATTTCGGCGAGCGCGTCTGGGACGCGCACCACGACGTTTACGGCTACGTGCGGGAAGCGTAAGACCGTTCACATTTACAGCGAGCCGTAACGCCTGCCCGCCTGCCCCTCTGCGCGCCTGCGCCAACGCCTGAGCAGGCCATGCGGCACAAGTAAACCGGCGACGAACTTCATGGCCTCACCACCGTTGCGCGCGCCGCGCAAATTCTCCGACGCCAGCCGGAGCGCCAGCAGTTTTTCACCCCGCCGCATGAACTCCTGCGCGCTGCGAAACTTGGCGAGCCGTTGAAACTCCGCGAGTTCCGCCGCGCTCAAGCCGAGTTGCGCGGCCACACGACGCTGCGCCGCGAGTTTTTCGTCGAGCATCAAGGCCAGATTGCGGCTCGTGTTGTAGCCGTGCTGTCGCCACGCGGAGAGAATTCGTGCATCGAACGCGAACTCGCCCTGCGCGCTCAGGCGCAGGTAGAGTTCGTAATCTTCGAGTCCCGCCGCTTCGTTCCACGCGTGGCGCGCGAGCGCCTCGCGGCGATAGACGACCGTAGGGCTGAGCGGCGCGAGAGTTTCGAGAAGCATCAGCCGGACGTTGCCGTCGCGGTAACGCGCCCAGTCGGTCGTGCAGTCGATGATGCGGTCTTCGGCGTCAATGCTGTAGGCGTTTCCGTAGGCGACGACGGCGCGCGGGCGCGCGTCGAGCGCCTCGACGCGCGCCTGTAAAAATTCGGGAAACCACAGATCGTCCGAGCCGAGATAGGCGAAGTAGCGCCCGCGCGTGGCGAGCGCGAAACCTTCGTTGAGCGTGCGGCACAGGCCGCGATTCTCGCGCGCGATAAACTCGCAGGGGATGGGGCAGTCGGCGAGCACGCGCTCGATGATGCGCGGCGAATCGTCTTGAGAGCCGTCGTCTATGACGACGAGTTCGAGCGGGCGGTGCGTCTGCCGGAAGATCGAGCGCAGGGCTTTTTCGATGAACGGCGCGTGGTTGTACGACGGCACGACGACGGAGACGGAATTGTCGTGAGCGGTTTCGGTCGCGTGCGGCGTGGTGGGTAGCGCTTTTGGCATTCGGTCACTATATTAAAACAAGTTCGGTCATCCATGAGAGTCTTGCACCTACTCGATTCGCTCAATCGCGGCGGCGCGGAAATGCTCTGCCTCGACGTGTGCCGCAACGCGCGCGCGAACGGACTCGATTTAACCTTCGCTGCGACGGGCGGCGGTGAACTCGAAGACGACTTTCGACAATCCGGCGCGCGCTTCGTGCGACTCTCTCGCCGCTTGCCGCTTGATCTGAAATTGGTCGGGCAGTTGCGCGAGTTGATCAAAGAACGCGAGATCGAAGTCGTGCATTGTCACCAGGCGGTCGAAGCCCTGCACGCGTACATGGCGACCGCGCGCGGCGGCGTGCGCGTCAAACGCGTGCTCAGCTTTCACCTCTGCACGGCTGACGCTAAAAACCGCGTGGCCTTGAAATACCTCGCGCCGCGCATGGACGCCTGTGTCGCCGTCAGCCGCGAACTGCTCTCGTGTCTCGACCGGGAAGGCGGCTTTGCGACCGCCAAAAACTTTCACGTCATACACAACGGCGTGGATGCCGCGCGGCTCGACGCCGTCGCCGCCGCAGCAACACGAGCGACGAGCGGCGGCGACCTGCGCGCCGAGTTGAAACTGCCGGACGGCGCTTTGCTGTTAGGGATGGTCGGCAATTTCTACGCCGACGCGCGCAAAGATCAACTGACTGTATGCCGCGCGCTGCCCGAACTGTTCGCACGCGTGCCGGGCGCGCATTTCGCGTTCGCCGGAGGACAGGCTGAGGGCGCGTCGGAAATTTACGCCGAGTGCGTCAACTTCTGCCGCGAACGGGGAATCGCAGACCGCGTGCATTTTCTGGGCAAGCGCGCGGACGTGGCGTGTGTGCTCGGAGCGCTCGATCTATTCGTCTTCTCCTCGCGCAAGGATTCCTTCGGCATCGCCGTCGTCGAAGCGATGCTCGCGGGCGTGCCCTGTGTCGTCTCGGACATCGGCGCGCTGCTCGAAGTCAGCAACGGCGGCGAGTACGCCTCGGTGTTTCGCACGAATGATGCGGGGGATTTGGCGCGGCGTCTCATCGAGCTTGCAGGAGACGGCGCGCGACGCGAGCAACTCGGAGCAGCCGCGCGGCGCTGGGCGGCGAGCGAGTTCGGGATCGACTCGCACATCGCAAAGTTGCTCGAACTGTACAAGTCTCTCCGGAGCGTGCCATGATCCGCGCGGCCAGCTTTGATGCGAATGTTCGATAGTGCGAGCCGGTTCAAGTATTCGATTGTCTGATGAACAGGAAACTTCACGCGTGCGCGTATTGATGGGGATGCCCGACCGCGAATCTCTGGGCGGGCCTGCGGCTTGCGAACCGCCCTTCGCGGCGGAATTGCGCAGGCTCGGCGCGGAGGTCGCGGAAGAAACTTACGTCTACGGCGAAAAGCTGGGACGCACCGCTCTCTCCGAGCGCGTCGTGCGCGTCGTGCGGACGGCGCGGCGTTTGCGCCGTCGTCTCGGCGCGTCGAAGTTCGACATCGTGCACCTGAACACTTCGTTCGACACGATGGCGCTCATGCGCGACGCGGCGACCGTCCAACTCCTGCTCCCGGCGCGCGCGAAAATCTTCCTGAAGTTTCACGGCTCGGACGCCGCGCTCTTTGAGACGCGTTCGCAGAGGCTCCGCGCGCTCGTGCGTTTTGTGCTCGCGCGAGCCGACGGCATCGGCCTGCTGTCGTCCGAAGAACGCGAAAATTTCACGCGCGCAGGAGTTGACCGCCGCAAACTCTTCGTCGTCAAAAACGTCGTCGCGGGCGCGGACGGCGACGCGCCGCCACGAGCAAATTTGCGCGCCAAGCTCGGCGTGGACGCGCAGACGCCGCTGCTGCTTTTCATCGCGCGCTTCATCCCGGCCAAAGGTTTGACGGACGTGATCAACGCATGCGCCGTCTTGCGCGACGAGGGGCGCGCCTTCGAGTTGCTGTGTCTGGGCGACGGCGAGGCGCGCGCGGCGGCGGAAGCCGAGACGGCGCGTTTGCGCTTAAATGATCGCGTGCGTTTTTTCGGCTACGTGCCGGA
>DASQDV010000360.1:0-13008 GCA_035633995.1 Pyrinomonadaceae bacterium
GCTGGATGGCCTTCATCTGTTGGCGCAAAACGTAGTCGCGCTGCGCCTTGTCCATCTCGCTCTGCGCCTCGGTCGCGATCTTCGAGGACAACTGCATGATCTCGACTTCGCGCGCGAGCCGCGCGTGCGCGAGCCTGAGCAACTCGTCGGTCGTGTCGGCTTCGAGCATCGCCTGTTCGTATTCGAGGCCGAGGTTGAGGACGGAGGCGAGGAAGTAGGCCACCTGCACAGGCTCTTGCGCGGCCAGCACGGCGGCGCGCACTTCGGGCGGCACCTGCGGCAGGATCGCCAGCGCGCGCTCGATCAGCGTGCGCACGTTGCGCTGCAACGCTTCGACCTCCTCCTGGTCTTCCGTCCGCAGCGGCGGCAGCACCTCCACGCGCGCACGCAAAAACGGATCAACCTGCGTCCACTCAAGAACGCGCACGCGCTCCGTGCCCTGCACGATCACCTGCAAGGCGTCTTCGCCGCGAAACATACGCTTGACCATGACGAGCGTGCCGACCCGGTGAATCTCTTCGGGCGTCGCCTCGGCCTCCGTGCCCTTGCCCGGATGCACGCTGACGCAGGCCAGCAATTTCTCCGGCTGCCCGAGCGCGGCCTCGACCGCCGCCACAGAGCGCGGGCGACCCGCCGCCAAAGGTACGACCGTGCCGGGAAAAAGCGTCGTGTTCTGCAAAGGCAGCACCGCGATCTCGAAAGGTTCGGCGGGCGCGGGCGACACTTGCGGCGCGGATTCGGCCGCAGCAGTAGCGTCGTCGGGTGTGTTCGTTGAATTTTCAGCCATGATGAGTTTGTCAGTTGTCCGTCGTCAGTAGTCAGTTGTTTCGTGCTGCCCGACCTTGAAGGTTCATTTTCAGCCTAACGCCAGTCGAGCACATGCAACGGACAACTGACGACCGACAACAGACAGTTTTCTCTACTCGCATTCCTCCGGGCTGCGCAGCCTGAGCAGGAGCAGCCCGTCCTGATAATCGCTTTCGATGCGCGCCCCTTCAATCGGGCAGGGGAAGCGCAAGGTCTTCTCGAAGCGGCTGTAGGAAATCTCCACCTGATGATACGAGATCGTCTCGCTGCAAGACGTGTCGCGCCGCGTGCCCGCGACGACGAGCACCGGCCCTGCAATCGTGATCTCAAGTTCGTCGGGACTGACGCCCGCCAGATCGACTTTGACGAGCCAGCCGTCGCGCGTCTGGTACACGTCGGCCGGGGGCGACCAGTGCCGCTCGCACATCCGCCCCGGCTTCGTCACCGGCATGAAACGCAAATAACGCTCGATTGATTTTGCCATTGATCAGTTGTCCGTAGTCAGTTGCCAGTTGTTTTGTCCGTTGCCAGTCGCACAGCTTGATCTTCAGGTTGAAGCTAATGAGCCACGCACAACTGGCAACGGACAACCGACAACGGACAATCAGCCGAAGATTCTGTTCCAGAACGACGAGCCGCTGGAAATCTCTTCGAGTGCTTCGGCCAGTTCGCGGTCGTCGTTGGTTTCAAGCGCCACGTCGGCCATCGAGATGATGCCGCGCAGCGTCCTGTCCTGATCCACGATGGGAATGCGGCGCACCTGCTTGTCGCCCATCTTGCGAATCGCTTCGATCACGCGGTCGTTCGGGTGTGCAGTGTGCACCTCTTCGGTCATGATCTCTTCGGCGCGCGTCGTGCGCGGGTCGCGCCCTTCGGCGATGGCGCGCACGACGATATCCCGATCCGTGATCAACCCGACGAGCCGACCGTTGCCGTGAATCGTCGCGTTGACGCGGCGCGCTTCGGGACTCGTCCCGGCGGGCGCGTCAACTCCGGTGGCGGAAGCCGCAGCCGCCGCCTCGCCCGCAGGTCTCGTGCTGATCGGCGTCTCGGCGCGATCCACGACCGGGATGACGCCCGTGTCCTCATTCTTCATCAGGCGGGCAACTTCTTCGAGCGTCGTGTCGCGCGTGGCAACCGTCACGTCTCGCGTCATAATGTCGCGGCAACGGACGTGCGAACGCGTCGCGCCGCGCCGCCCCTCTTCACCGCGACCGCCGCCGCCCGCGCCGCGCCGCCCGCGAAAAAAGTCACGCCCCTCTTCAAAGATCGAGCGCCCCTCGCGATCATCTTCTTCGTAACGGCGCGGGCGCTCCCGCTCGTCGTAATCGCGCGCCGACGACTCGCGCCGCCCGCCGTAATAATCGCCGCGCTCGCCGCGCTCGTCGCCGCGATAATCTTCGCGGTCGCCGCCGCCATAGCCGCCGCTCGTTCTTCTGCGCCCGTAATCTTCGTAGTCGCGCCGCGCGCCGTAGTCGCCGCCACCGCGCCTGTCGTCGTCGCCGCTGCCGTAGCCGCCGCGCTCGCGTTCGCTCGGGCGGTCTTCGTCGTAGCCTCCGCCGCCTACGCGTCGCGCCCGCGAGCGGTCTCCGTAAAAATCATCGTCCCGGTCGTCACGGTATCTAGACATGGTCTCCTCCTGAAATGATCTCCTGAGATGAAAGCGCGGCGCACGCCGCCCGCACGACACGCACTCTACCGGCGCGGCCACAGCGACGATTCACACCAGCGCACGCCTCGCGGCTCAGGCCGACGGCGGCACGCGCCCCGCACTTTTCGACTTCAAGGGGAACTGCGCGCAATTATAAAGGTGAAAGTAGAAAGGCGAAAGGCGAGAGTGGAAGGGAGAAGGGAAAGGAACGGGGAAAGGGGGAAGGGGAGAAAGGGTAAGAGGAAACAAAGCAACACACGATGCGCGTGCCGCTTTCTTTTTCCTTTACCCTTTCCCCCTTCCCCTTCCCCCTTTGCCTTTTTATTTATTTGATGATCTCGGCGACGAGTTGCACTTGCGCGCGTATGTCGAGCGTACCGATCTCGACGGGCGTTTTAGCTTCCATTGCCTGTGAGGCAATGCCGCCACGCATCGCGCGCATGTCGTAGACGGGGACGGGGCGACCCACGCTCGCCTCCTGCACTTCAAGTATGCGCCCGACGCGCCCGCCGAGAGCCCGCGCCATGACCTGCGCCTTGCGCAACGCCTCGCGCGTCGCCAGGGCTAAAGCCTCGTCGCGCGCCGGTTCGTCGCGCCGCAGCGTGAACGAGAGATTGTCAATCGTGTTCGCGCCCGCGCCGGTCGCCGCGTCGATGACGGGGCCGACCTTCGTGAGATCGCCGAGCGTGACGGTTACGGTGTTGCGCGCTTCGTAACCTTTGATGAGCGGCGTCTGGTTTTCGCGATAAGTGTATTGCGGCTGCAAACTGTAGCCGCTCGTCTCGACTTCCGCGCCCGCGCCCGCCGCTGCCTTCAACGCGCGCACCATCGCCTCGCTCCGGCGCGCGTTCTCCTGTTGCGCCGCAAGCGCGCTCTGCGCCTGCGTCACTACGGCGACCGAGATCATCGCCGTGTCCGGCCGCGCCTGCACGAGCGAATCGCCGGAGACCGCCACGCGCGTCGCCCCCGTTATTCCCGCCGCAACGTCGCCCCCGCCCGCGCCGTCCGCCGACGCCACAGCAGGGCGCAGCGTGCGCGCCTGAAACGGCGTGCCCTCCATCTGCGTCGTCACCACGTCGCGGCGCACCTCGCCCGCCGCTTCTACCTCCGCGCCTTCGCGAAACCATGTCTCGTTGCGCCAGCGCTCCGCGTTCAACAGTAAATATTTTTGCTGTGCGGAATTGATCAACCAGCCGCCCGCCTCGACCGTCCGCCCGAGTTGCCCGCGCACGTTGATCTCCTGCGCCGCCACCCCTTGCACCACGAACATTAAACTCAAAACGGCAACGCTCGCCGCCGTCGTCAATAATCTTCTCATGTCTCTCATTTTCCTTTCCCGCATTTTCGTTTGCGGCGCGCTCGCGCGGCGTCCGTCCGGCGGCGAGAGAGTAACCGACCGAACACGCACGCGCGAAACTTCACTACAGCCCGCGCCCGCTCAACTTGAACGCGCGGGCGCGCCCCGCCTTGCGCGCTTTTGCCTAACCGCAACCCATTTTGTTACGCTCTCTCACACTAATGCAAACCTTCGATTCCAAGTACAAAAACTCGCGTCGCCCCGCACGCACGGGCACGCTCGTCACCGTCGGTCGCGTCGAAGACGTACCCGCAGGGCGCGGCGCAACCGTCGAACTCGATAGCGGCGCGGAACTCGCCCTCTACAACGTCGAAGGACGCTTCTATGCCGTCGAAAACTTCTGCCCGCACCGGGGCGCGCCCCTCGCCGACGGCAACCTCTGCGGCACAGCGGTCGAATGCGACTGGCACGGCTGGCGCTTCGACCTCCCGACCGGCCAATGCCTCGGACGCCCCGCCGAACGCCTCGAAACCTACGAAGTCCGCATCGAAGACGGCTGGATCAAGATTCTAATTTAAGCCGGTCTTGAGTTGAGTTAGAAACTCGCTTGATGGAAGTTGTTGACATCATGTGAAAGCACGAGTATTGTGCGCTCCCAGGGTGTAACATCCCACGATTTCCAGTTGCCGAGGTGAGACCCGCCAAGGTGAACATTAGTTATCCGCCAAACCGCTAAGCTCCTTAAGTCACCCGCCCGGAGTCGCTCATCATCATCTCACAGGAGTTGAGCATGAAATATCGCACCAGGTTACTTGCCGTCTTCTTGGTCACTGTTGTCATCATCAACAGCTTGACGCTTGGCATCATGTACTACATTGCGAGCCGCTCCCTGTTTGAGGAGATGGGGAACAACGCCTTATCTATCGCCGCGACCACCGCCGCCTTTGTTGATGCCGATGAGCATAAAAGCATCCAAAAGCCGGGGGACGAGAAAACGGATGCTTATCAACATATCAAGCAGACCTTGACGAAAGCCCGTGACGCCAACCGTCGTCAAGATACGCACGTCGCAAACCTGTATACGATGAAACCCATGATGGCGAAGTCCAGCGTCCTCGCCTACGGAGTTGATTCGGAAGAAAATCCGGAGAATATAGCTACTATTGATCGGGCGGTTAAAATAACGGAAGGGCGTCAACCTGCGCTTGACCGGCAAGGGGCGGATCGCGATGACTTTTCCGAAGATGAATACGGGTTGTGGCTGACGGCGAATTCGCCCATCAGAGACGGCTCTGGAAACGTCGTGGCGGCGGTTGGAGTAGACCTGCCGAAGTCCTTAGTTGAAAAGAAACTGAATCGTTTGAGGTTCGCAGGCCTCATCTGTTTCGGCATTGCGGTAGCTTTGGGTTCCGTCTTCGCCCTCGTGTACTCGAAGCAGGCCAGCAGGCCGGTGCGCTCACTGTGTCAATCCATCAAGGCTATCGGGCAAGGCGATTTTGATGTCAAAGCGGAGGGCGGAAGAGCCGATGAGTTTGGCCTCATCGCCGAAGGAGTCAACTCTATGGCCGAGAGCTTGCGGCAGAAGGAGGCCGTGATGACTGCCTTCGCCTGTTATGTTTCCAGGCAAGTGTTGGACAGGGTTCTGGAAACCGGAATGCTCCCCGCCGTTCAGACAGAGCGGCGGAGGATCACCGTGCTATTCTCCGACATTCGCGAATTTACCCGAACGTCTGAAAATATGCGACCCGAAGATGTCGTCCAGACTCTCAACGAGTATTTTGAGAAGATGGTGGACGTCGTAGTCCGTCATCAGGGGATGGTTGATAAATTTATCGGCGACGGTTTAATGGCCTTTTTCGGAGCGCCCGACTACGACAGCTTTCAGGAAGAACATGCCGTCTCCGCTGCGTTAGAGATGCAACATGAGTTGAGCGAGTTGTGTAAAAAATGGAGCAGCGAAGGACGCTGCCATTTGCAGATCGGTATCGGCATCAACTCCGGCAATGCCATCGTCGGCAACATCGGCTCCGCGCAACGTCTGGAATACACCGCCATCGGCGACACGGTGAATCTGGCGGCGCGCTTGGAATCCGCCACTAAGGACTTCGATGTCGATGTGCTCATCAGCGAATACACCTACAACGGATTGAAGGGAGCGCCCTTTACGATTACTAAAAAGGGCTCAACAACAGTTAAGGGTCGAACCGACTCGGTGATGATCTATTCTGTAACTCCCCTTTCAGACGTAAAAACCGAAACGCAATCAGAGGCCGCTTCCTAGAATGGCAATATCATAACGGGTCTCAGCTAATGCTTGCCGTTGTTGCCGATGGCTTCGACGGGGCATTCGTCGCGGGCGGATTCACATTCTTTGTGTTCGGCTTCGGTCGCCGGTTGCTTGTAGACGTAGGAATAGCCGCCTTCGTCATTGCGTATAAAGTTGTCGGGCGCGATGTCGCGGCAGACATCGCAGTCGATACAGTTCGTGTCAACGTAATACCCGCCGGGCACGTTCTCCCGATAACGATCTTTCGGGTCAGCCAAAACAACCTCCTTAACTAAAACGCGGAAGCAGGAACGCGGAACGATGAAGTAGAAAACAGAATTCGGAATACAGGAGTCAGAAGGAAAGCCGAGAGGTGGTTAATTCTGATTCCTGTATTCTGTCTTCTGTGTCCTGCCTTTAGTTCATCGTTCCGCGTTCCTGCTTCTGCGTTTGCTTTACTTGATCGCCAGCATCCTGTCGAGCGCGACGCGCGCCCAGCGTGCGGTCTCTTCGGGCACGGTGATCTGGTTGGGCACGACGCCTGCGAGCAGCGATTCCAAGACCCACGCGAGATTTTGCGGCGCGATGCGATACATCGTCGCGCACATGCAGAGGTCGGGCGCGAGCAGGCGGATGTGCTTGTCCGGGAAACGCTCGACGAGGCGGTTGACCAGATTCACCTCCGTGCCGATAGCCCACGACGAACCGGCGGGCGCTTCTTCCAAAGTTTTGATGATGAACTCGGTCGAGCCGTTCAGATCGGACTTTTCGACCACCTCGCGCACGCATTCGGGATGCACGAGCACCTTGATGCCCGGCGTCTCGCGGCGCACCTGATCGACGTGCCAGTCGCGGAAGCGACCGTGCACGGAGCAGTGGCCTTTCCAGAGGATGAGCCGCGCGTTGCGCAGTTCTTCGACGGTGTTGCCGCCGAGTTCCTCGAACGGGTTCCAGACGACCATCTGTTCGAGCGGGATGCCGAACTTGACGCCCGTGTTGCGTCCCAAGTGCTGGTCGGGGAAGAAGAACAATTTGTCCGCCTCTTTCAGACTCTTCTCAAAGAGCGGCACGGCGTTCGAAGAGGTGCAGACCACGCCGTTGTTCTTCCCGCAGAATGCCTTGATCGCGGCGGTCGAATTCATGTACGTGATCGGCATCACGCGGAAGCCGCCGAGAATGCCTGCCGCTTCGAGTTGATCCCACGCGTCTTCGACCTGTTCGGCGGAAGCCATGTCGGCCATCGAGCAGCCCGCGCCGAGATCGGGCAAGATCACTTTCTGGTGCGCGGCGGAGAGGATGTCTGCCGACTCGGCCATGAAATGCACGCCGCAGAAGACTATGAACTCCGCGCGGTCACGCTCCGCTCCGAGTTTCGAGAGCTTGAAGGAGTCGCCCGTCACGTCTGCGTGGCAGATCACGTCGTCGCGCTGGTAGTGGTGGCCGAGAATGACGAGCCGCTCGCCGAGCGTCGCGCGCGCGCGTTCGATGCGTTCATGCAACTCCGCATCCGACAGCCCGAAGTAGTCTTCCAGCACAGGCGCTTTCGTTAAAGTTGCCACAGTCATTCTTCGTCCCTCCCCGAACTTTGACCCGCACGGACGCAGCCACAGCGACCGGCGGCGCGAGCCGCAAACGAAAACTATCTCACTTTGAGAAAAATTGCGCAACCACCTATTTCACCCCCGCGCGCCCTGCGAAATCGCCGGCGACGCGGGCAAATATTTAGATGCAAAAGAGGTGTGTGTAGATGTGTGAATCGGCAAGGGTAAAGGGAAACGGGGAAGGGAAAGGGTTAAAGGGTTAAGGGGAAAAGGTAAGAGGAAAGAAACACGTTCTAGATGCGCCGCTTTCTTCTACCTTTACCCTTTAACCCTTCCCCTTTTCCCAACGCTTTTACGGGTGCGTCATCTCTTCCGGTTTGACGTATTCGTCGAACTGCTCGCCCGTGAGGAAGCCGAGTTCGACCGCCGACTCGCGCAGGCTGATGCCTTTCTTGTGCGCGTTCTTGGCGACCTGCGCCGCGCGGTCGTAGCCGATGTGCGGGTTCAGGGCGGTGACGAGCATGAGCGAGTTGTTGAGGTGCGCGTTGATCTGTTCGCGGTTGAGTTCGATGCCTGCGACGCAGTAGTCAACGAAGCCGTGACAGGCATCCGTGATGAGGCGGATCGAGTGGAGCAAATTGTGGATCATCACGGGGTTGAAGACGTTCAACTCGAAGTTGCCCTGCGAACCGGCGAAACCGATGGCGGCATCGTTGCCGAAGACCTGCACGGCCACCATCGTCATCGCCTCCGATTGCGTCGGGTTGACCTTGCCGGGCATGATCGAGGAGCCGGGTTCGTTCTCCGGCAGGATGAGTTCGCCGAACCCGGCGCGCGGCCCTGAAGCAAGCCAGCGGATGTCGTTCGCAATCTTCATGAGCGATCCGGCGAGCGTCTTCAAAGCGCCGCTGGCGAAGACCATTTCGTCGTGCGCCGAGAGCGCGGCAAACTTGTTCGGGTGCGACTTGAAGGGCAGCCCCGTGAGTTCCGCGATCTTCTGTGCGGCGCGTTCGGCAAACTCGGGATGCGCGTTGAGTCCGGTGCCGACCGCCGTGCCGCCGATGGCGAGGTCGTAGAGGCCGGGCAGCACCATTTCCAGACGCTCGATGTCGCGCTCGACGAGACTCGCCCAGCCCGACATCTCCTGCCCGACCGTCAAAGGCGTCGCGTCCTGCAAGTGCGTGCGCCCGATCTTCACCACGTCGCAGTATTCTTTCGCCTTCGCGTCAATCGCCGCGTGCAGACGCCGCACTTCGGGGATGAGTTTCTGCATCTGCTCGGCGGCGGCGATGTGCATGGCGGTGGGGAACGTGTCGTTTGAAGACTGCGACATGTTGACGTGGTCGTTCGGGTGGATGGGTTCTTTGCTGCCCATCACGCCGCCCGCGAGTTCGATGGCGCGGTTGGAGATGACTTCGTTGGCGTTCATGTTGGTCTGCGTGCCGCTGCCCGTCTGCCAGACGCGCAGGGGGAAATGATCGTCCAACCTGCCTTCAATCACCTCGTCGCAGGCGCGCGTGATGAGTCGCGCCTTGTCCGACGACAACTTCCCCAGGTCTTCGTTGACGAGCGCGGCGGCCTTCTTCAAGACGCCGAGCGCGCGGATCATCTCGCGCGGCATACGGTCGAAGCCGATGTTGAAATGAATGAGCGAGCGCTCGGTCTGCGCGCCGTAGTACCTGTCCGCCGGGACTTCGATGTCGCCCATCGAATCGCGCTCGGTGCGCTTCGCCGCGCCTTTGTCTTTCGCTCCCGTCGCTTCCTGTGCCATGATTGATGCTTCCTTTTCAAACGAGCCGCCCCGATCAATTCTCGTGCACGCGGAGCAACTTCGTCCCGAAGATGTTATTGACTAATGCTGTTGCCACTGATTTTACACCACACCCCGCGTGCGGTCGCAACTTCGTCGTAGAGGCGCGCCGGAGAGGCTGTAACCACAGACCGGAAACTGTTGTCGTTTGAAGCCCGCGCCGGACGCCTCCGAATGTATACTGTCGCGTGTGGCCGGCTTCCTTTCGCTCGCGTCGCGCGTGAGTTTAACGACGGCGAAACGCAGAGGATGCCCGCTTCGTATGATCAGTCTGATGCCGGCGCACCGGCGCGGCAGAAGATAATTTATGAGCGTTGCCTTAAATCCACGCGTGTCTGAGGAGATGAGCGGCGTCGTGTGTGCCGACTACGCGGCGTTTGCGCGCGCCGTTTATGAGACGGGCGTGCTATCCGACCCCTGGCTGGACGGCAACGAACGCTTCGGGCTGCGCGGGGTGGTGCTCCCGCCGCGCCTTGCGCGTGCGCTGGCCTTGGCCGCCGAGCGCGTCGCCTATGTCCATCAGGAGTTGGTGGATATCCTCGTCGAGAACCCCCGGCTGCTCGCAGAGTTTTATCAGTTGACGCCCTACCAACAGGCGATGTGGGCAGCGTCGGGCGGCCTGTGGCACGGCATGGCGCGCGCAGACCTCTTTATCTGCGAAGACGAACGCATCGCCTGTTGCGAACTCAACAGCGACACGCCTTCCGGGCAGCCGGAGGCCGTCGTGCTTAACCGCCTGCTCCACGCGGCGCATCAGAAGATGTGCGGCGGCGACGTTGATGATCCCAACGCGGCGTTGGGCGCGCGTTACATCGCGATGCTGCGCCAGAGCCACGAGAAGACCAACGCCGCGCGCACGCTCTCGACCGTCGGCATAATCTACCCGACCGAGTTGAGCGAAGACCTGGCGATGATCACGCTGTTCACGCGCTGGTTGGAAGAGGCCGGGATCAGAGTGGTCAGCGGCTCGCCGTTCAACCTGCGGCGGACTTCGCGCGGGCTGGAAGTGCTCGGCGTTCCGGTGGACTTGATCGTGCGTCATTACAAGACGGATTGGTGGGGCGAACGCGTCCCGGTGTGGACGGACGCACCCGGTTATCCCGATCCGGAACCGCTTCACGCGCCGCTCGCGTCGCTGCTCTCGGCGGAGGCGGGCGGGGAAGTCACGGTGGTCAACCCTTTCGGATCGGTCGTCACACAGAATAAGCTGTCGCTGGCATTTTTTTGGGAGGAGCAGAAACGGTTTTCGCCCCGCGCGCGTAATTGGATACGCCGGTACATACCGGAAACCTATCGCATGGAGACGGTGGGCGCGGCGCGGCTGCTGGCCGAGCGGGCGTCGTGGGTGGTAAAAACCGACTACGGGTGCGAAGGGCAGGAGACGGTCTGCGGGCCTTTCGTGAGCGAAGAGGTTTGGCGTCGGACGATAGAGATGGCGCGCCCCGCGCATTTCGTCGCCCAGCGATTCTTTCACGCCCGACCGGACGAATCGGGTAGACTGGCGAACTACGGCGTGTATCTGCTCGGCGGTGCCGCCGCAGGGTTCTTCACGCGGCTCTCGCCGCAGGGCACGGGGTACGCGGCGGTGACTGTCCCGACTTACATCGCGCGTGGGCGGCGAGCGCGGAAGCAGCGTTAACGAATAAGCAATTTTATGAGTAAGAGTAAAAGCAAAAATAAACTGTCGAGCGCCGGGCGCATCAACCGGCGGGAACAAAACCTCGTGGAGTCGGAGGCGACGAAACCCTGGTGGCAGACTTCGCGGCGCAAGTTCATCGTGGGCGGCGCGGTTGCGGCGGGCGCAGTCCTCACGGGGGGCGTGTGGCTGGCGACGCGCGACGATACGACGGACGTGGACAAAGATTCGCTCGAACTGCAACGCGCGCAGGGCTGGAACATCGGCTCGGAGCAAAAGACTCTGAGCTTCACGAGCCCGTACTCGCTCGACTCGCGGCAGAGCGGCGACTGGAAGCGATACCTCGAACAGTCCGCGATGCTCGGCGCTTACCAGCCGAAGTCGCAGGAGTGGCTCCCGTTCTTCGTGCCGACGCTCATCCAGTCGCTCCAGTTCGAGTCTCTGCGCAAGCAACTCACGCCGATGTTCATGCCCGGCATGAAAGAGTCTTACGGGCGCGGGCAAACCATCGCCAGAGATTTTCTCTCCAACGCCGAGAACGCGGGCGAGACCGCCATCATCGTAGATTTGCCGGGGCGCGACAGCATCGCGCTCGGCGCAGGCATGGCCGACGCCGCAGAACTCATCCTGACTTTCGACAACTTCCCGCACCCGCTCGGCGTCACCCCTTCGCACGAGACGCTCGCGGCGATGCTCTTTTACGCGGGCGAGATAGAGGCCAAACAGACGGCGCGGGCGGGCGGCGGGACGGCGAAGCCCGCGCCCGTCTTTCTACTCGATTCGAAGCGTCTGGAGCCTTACAAAGACGCCGACACGCAGTTTGACAACCGCTATCTGGCGAAGCTCCCTTCGGCGCAGAAGTTTCAGGAGCTGGGCGTGAAGTCGGTCGTCTACGTGACGGCAGACCGGACGCGCACCGAAGAACTCGACGACCTCAACGAAGATTTCGTGGAGTATAAGAACAGCGGCCTGAACGTCGCCATGCTGCCGCTGACCGACCTCGTGGGCGTTGATGAAAACGTGACGCGCCAGTGGGACGACGGCTCGACGCGCACCGAGCAGCAGCGCAACTACTATTACGGCGGCAGCCCCGGCTTCCACCCTTTCTTCTTCTACTCGTACCCGTTCTATCGCCCGTATCCGGCCTACGCGCGCCGCACGAACTTCCTGCCGGGCGGCGCGGCGTCGGCGTTGAATCGTGCGCCTTCGATCTCGCCGCCGAGGTACGTGCCCGCACCGCGCCCGACCATGTTTTCCGGGACGCGCATCGGCGGGCGCGGGACGGGGGGCGTGGGGCGCAGCAAGCCGAGCGGTTTCGGCAGGGCGACCGTGAGAGTCGCGCCGTCGGGCGGCGTGGTCGGCACGCGCGCGGGTCGTTCGGGCTACTATGCGCCCGGTCGTTCGGGGTCGTTCGGTCGCAGCAGCGGCGGCTACGGCGGTTGAGACGTTACCGATGATTACCGGCGGGGCAAGTTTTGAGACGGAACGCGCACGCCTGTTTCGCGTATGCGCCGAGAGATGAAGATGACACGCAGATCGTGGCTGCAAAGCATACTGGGCGGTGACGAGGACAAGGGCTATTTCTTCGGCCTCCAACTCCTCATACACGCCTTCGGCAAAGACGAGTTGCGCGCGCGCCTCGCAGAGATCATCGCCGACCCGGACGGCGCGCTCGAAGACCTCGAAGCCAAGCGCCGTTACCTCAAGCGTGTCGTGGCCGTGCTGCTCGAACAGGAACCTTACTGGAGTCAGGTCTTCTGGGACTACAAGACGGAGCGCGCCGCAGCCGAAGCCGAGTTTGAATCGTGGGCGGCGGAACTCTCCGCGAGCACCGCGACCGAGAGCGAAGAGATGGGCGCGACGATTGACGGAGCCTATCGCGTGTCGCACGAAAAAGATTACGTCGCCGTGACCATCATCCTGAACCTGAGCGAGCCGTACCCGCCCGCCGAAATTGACGACGAATCGCTCTACTGGCAGACCGCGACGGTCGGCAAACT
>DASQDV010000361.1:0-2137 GCA_035633995.1 Pyrinomonadaceae bacterium
CTCGCGCATGAACACCAGCACAACCACGTAACTCAGGCTTTGCAACACGAGGCCGAGTCTTGATGCGGTGTCGCGCCTCCGCTCCGCAGCGCTTCGCGGCCTGCGTCGCAAAAAGAGATAGAGCACCAACTCGAATGCGAGCCACGCGCCCGCCACACAAGCAAACACGAGCGCGTGCAGCACGTAATCCGAAGCGAGAAGCCGCTGCGTTGGTTCGTTCATCGGAGAGAGTCTTTAGCGTCCGCCCGCCGCGTCATGCAGCGGCGCGGCGCAGGCGCAGCACGGCGATTTCGGGTCGCGCGCCGAAGCGTATGGGCAGGCCGACGACGCCCGTGCCGCGTGAGACGTAAAGCTGCGTGCCCGCGCGCTCGTAGCGCCCGCGCAGGTATTTGAACTCTTCGAGGAAACGCGCGGGCGCACCGACGAACGGCAGGCTCACCTGCCCGCCGTGCGTGTGCCCGCTCAGGATGAGCGAGACGCCCGCCGTTTCGGGTAGGTCGAAGACCTGCGGCTCGTGCGAGAGCAAAAGCGTGGGGCGTGTGCGGTCGAGGCCGCCGAGCGCACGCGTCCAGTCCGCGTAGCCCCACGACCAATCATCCACACCTGCGAGTTGCAGCGCGTCCGCGCCGCGCGTGACGAGTGTGTGCGCGTTGTCGAGCACGCCGATGCCGCGCCTGACGAGCGCACGCCGCGTCAACTCTCCGTCCGTGTAGTGGTCGTGATTGCCGAGCACAGCCCACACGCCCGCCGGTGCTTCAAGCGCCCCCAACGCCTCCGCGCACGGCTCGATGTAGCCGCGACGCGCCGTCGTGTAGTCGCCCGTCAAGACCACCATGTCGCCGCGCACGCTCTGCGCCAACTCCACCACGCGCCGCACTTCGTCGAGCGACACGAGCGAACTGTGATGCACGTCCGACACCTGCACGATGCGGAAGTTCTCGAACGACGGGGGCAACTCGCGTATGAAAATATCCGTCTCGGTCAATTCGTAATCGGTGATCTCGAAAAGGCTCGCGTAGGCCGCCGCGCCAGATGCGCCGACGAGTCCCGCCGCCGCGAGGCCACGCAAAAACTGTCTGCGCGTGAGATCGAATGTCGTCATCGGTTCGGATTGTAACACCGGCGCGAAGCGCGCGAACCGAACCACCCGCCGTGTGCGGCGCGCGGGCGCAAACGGCGCAGGCCGCCCGGTGTCGCCGGCGCTTGCGCCTGATGCGCGCTTGACAATCAACCTTCGCGGGCTAGAATATCAACCTTGTTTCGGCGAGCCTTCGCGGAGATATGGCCGAGTGGCTGAAGGCGGCGGTTTGCTAAACCGTTATGGGTCAAAAGCCCATCGCAGGTTCGAATCCTGCTATCTCCGCCATTAAGATGCAGTGACGAGTGACAAGTGACGAGTGACAAGTTGCGGCAAACTTGTCCAAACCTCGTCAACTGTCACTCGTTGCTTTTTTAACCACAAGAGGAAGCAAGTAAATCGTGAATAGCGATTAGCTGTTAGCTCTTAGCAGTTAGCCAAACGAAGAACCGAAGGCGGAAAGAGTGCCGGGAGGCAAGTGCCGTCTTCTCCTGGCTAACAGCTAACAGCTAATAGCTAACCGCTTCCTTTCACGATTCACGGCTTTTGCTCGTCACTCGTCACTGTCTTATGAGACTTCGTTTCGCACCATCGCCCACCGGCTACCTGCACATCGGCGCGGCGCGCACCGCGCTCTTCAACTGGCTCTACGCGCGCAAACTCGGCGGCACGTTTCTCCTCCGCATCGAAGACACAGACCTCCAGCGTTCGACCGACGAATCGACGCGCTCGATCATCGAAGGTCTCCACTGGCTCGGCCTCGACTACGACGAGGAGATCGTGTTCCAGTCGGCCAACGCAGACAAGCACCGCGCCGCCGCGCTCCAACTGATCGACGCGGGCAAGGCTTACCGCGATTTCACGCCGAAGGCCGAACGCACGGACGCGAACGTCAAACAGGAGATCGCCGAACGCGCCCGCGCCGCGTCCTCGACCGGCACGGATCATCGCAGCAACCCTTTTCGCGATCTCTCGCCCGAAGAGTCGAAGTCGCGCGCGGAGGCGGGCGAGCCTTTCGCGGTGCGCCTGAAAGTTGCGCGCGAGGGTCGTTCGAGTTTT
>DASQDV010000362.1:0-7530 GCA_035633995.1 Pyrinomonadaceae bacterium
GGAATCGCAGGAGCGCATGCTCATCGTCGCGCACAAGGGGCGCGAGCGGCAGGTGATGGACATCTTCAAACACTGGGAACTCGACGCCGTCGTCATCGGGCGCGTGACGGACACGGGGCACGTCCAGATCATGCACCACGAAGGCACGGTGGCCGACATCCCCGTCGGCTATCTCACAGACGAAGCGCCCGTCTACGAACGCCCGATGCGCGCGCCGGAAACAAAGGAGACGGGCGAAGCGCAAAAGGCGTTCACGGAAGAGGCGGCGGTTGGCGGCGGGATGGACATCATCTCGCCCGTGCCGCCGACGCGTCTGTTGAGCGACACGGTTGAGGGTTCGGAGGAACTCGATTCAATTCTCTCCGCGACGAAGGCCAGCGTCTCGGCGTTCGAAGAAGATCACAACGAGTCTCTGTTGAAATTGCTCGCCGCGCCGAACATCGCCTCGAAAGAGTGGGTCTATCGCCAGTACGATCACATGGTGCGGACGAACACGGCGGTGCTGCCGGGCGCGGACGCAGCCATCGTGCGCATCAAGGAGACGCGCCGCGCGCTCGCCATGTGTCTCGACGGCAACGGGCGCTACTCGGCGCGCGATCCGCGCGAGGGCGCGCGGCAAATAGTCGCCGAAGCGGCGCGCAACGTCGTCTGCGTCGGCGCGCGCCCCATCGCCGTCACCAACTGTCTCAACTTCCCTTCGCCCGAACGCCCCGAAGTGATGTGGGCATTCTCCGAGACGATTGACGGCATGAGTGAAGCCTGTCGCGCCTTCGACACGCCCGTCATCTCCGGCAACGTCTCCTTCTACAACGAGACCGAAGGGCGCGGCATTTTGCCGACTCCCGTGATCGGCATGGTTGGCCTCGTCGAAGACGTGCGGCGCATCATCCAGCCCGGCTTCAAAACCGAAGGCGACCTCGTCGCACTACTCGGCACGACCGGCGACGATCTCTCCGTCAGCGAATACGCCGCCACCGTCCGGGGACGCACAACCGAAGCGATGCTCAGTGCCGGACGCCTCGCTCGTCTCGATCTCAAACTCGAACAGACCGTGCAGGCCGCGTGCCTCCAGGCGGCGGACGAGAGCCTGCTCCGCTCCGCGCACGATTGCTCGGACGGCGGCCTTGCGGTTGCCCTCGCCGAAAGCTGCTTCTCAACGCTCAACCGTCCCGCCATCGGTGCGACCCTTGACCTTAGCGGAGATACGCTTTCCGCCGTCGCCCAACTCTTCGCCGAGACGCCTTCGCGCATCGTCGTCAGCTTCGACGAACAGGCGCGCGAGCGCGTCGAAGAGATCGCGTCCGGGCTTAACTGTCCGCTCTCGATCATCGGGCGCGTCGGCGGCGACGACCTCCGCATCACGATTGACTCTCAACCCGCCGTCTCGCAAAACGTCCGCGAACTCGAAACACACTGGCGCACCGCGCTCGGCAAGCGACTGCAAGCCGAAGCGCTGGCCGCAGCCGCAGAATAAGAGCGTGAAGACCGCACACCCGAACGGCGAGAGCAACCTGTTGGCTTCGCCGCTCGTGTGTGAATACGAGTCTTCTGCCGATGAACTTCTAGGCGCGTTGCTTGCGCTCGCGCCGGAGCGTCGCGTGCAGATTCTCGATAGCGGCGGCGCGCGCGGCGGTGCAGATGGCGAGGCGCGTTTTTTGATCGCAGGTTTCGATCCTTTCGAGACGGTCGAGGCGCGCGGGCGCGAGTTGTTGATCGGGCGGCGCGATGAGGCATCGGCGCGCGTCGAGCACGGCGCGCTCCTGTCGCTGCTTGACGAACGGCTCGCGCGCTATCGCGTGGCGCGCACGAAGGCGTCTCACCTGCCCGTCGCAGGCGGGGCGTGCATCGCAAGTTTCTCTTACGATCTGGCGCGCGAATTTCAACGCCTGCGAAGCGTCGCGCCGCCGTGTCTCGACGCCGCGCCCGAACCCGACGCCGTGCTCGCCTTCTACGACACGCTCGTCATACACGACTATGCGCGCGGCCTCACTCACATCACGAGCGTCGCCGGAGACGAACAACTCGCGCGCGCACGCGACGCGCTTCACGAAGCACGCCAAATCAGTTGCTTTGACACCCCGATGCCGGGCGGCGGCGAGCAGCAGCGGCGCGCGGCGTCGAATTTTACGCGCGAGGCGTACACGGCTGCCGTCCGTCGCATCAAGGAACACATCTACGCGGGCGACATCTACCAGGCGAATCTCACGCAACAGTTGACCTCGACGCTTGCCGAAGGCGACACGTCGGAGCGCGTCTTCCTGCGTTTGTGGCGCGAGCATCCGGCCTCTTTCGCGGCCTTCCTGCGCCGCCCCGGAGACACTGTCGTCAGCGCCTCGCCCGAACGATTTGTGCGCGTCGTGTGGGAAGAAGGAGAAAACGCGCGGCGCGTGGAGGCGTGGCCGATCAAGGGGACGCGCGCGCGCGGGCGCACGGCGGAGGAGGACGCGCGACTCCGGCGCGAGCTACAACAGAGCGCGAAGGACGCGGCGGAGAACGTGATGATCGTCGATCTGTTGCGCAACGATCTGGGGCGCGTGTGTCGCTACGGGTCGGTCGAAGTCGCGGCGTTGTGCGAGATGCAGGAACACCCGACGCTCTTTCACCTCGTCTCGAAAGTGCGCGGCACGCTCGGCGCGGAGGTGACGGCGGGCGAACTGCTGCGCGCCACGTTCCCCTGCGGCTCGATCACGGGCGCACCGAAACTGCGCGCGATGGAGATCATAGACGGGACGGAAACCGTGCGGCGCGGACTCTCGATGGGATCAATCGGCTACTTCTCTTTCGACGGCCAGATTGATCTGAGCGTGGCGATCCGCACGATGACGCTGCGGCGCGACCGCGTGGCGCGCTTCAACGTGGGCGGCGGCATCGTGGCGGAAAGCGACCCGGAGGCGGAATACGAAGAGTCGCTCACAAAAGCCCGCGCGCTGCTCGGTGCGCTCGGCACGCGCGCCGGGTATGAGTAGAAAAATTAGAACGGCGCGTGCCCGTTTCATGTATCCTCGCACCTCACCCCTCGCCGCTTTCTCAAAATCGAACGCGCCTTTTCGGTGAGCGAAACATGCACGCACGAATTATCCACAACGACCGTCTGCTCGAAATAGGCAAGGCGCATCTGCCCGCGCTCTCTTCCACGACGCTTTACGGGCGCGGCGTCTTCACGACGCTGGCCGTCTATCGCGGGCGGCCTTTCCTCTGGCCTGAACACTGGGCGCGTCTCGTCGAACATGCGGGGCGTTGCGGCGTGCGCCTCGGCCATTTCGATCAGGAGTCGGTCGGTCGCGCGCTGACCAATTTGATCAGAGAGAACGGCGTGGAGCAGGGGCGTGCGCGTGTGACGCTGCTGGTGCGCGCGGTGCGCGGCGTGTGGAAGGAGCGGAGCACAGGCGGCGGAATCGAGACAGACCTTTTGATCATGACGGGCGACGCGCGCCCCGTGCCCGAAGAGGGTCTGGCCGTCACGCTCTCGCCTTACCGCATCAACACGCTCTCGCCGCTCGCGGGCGTCAAAAACGTCAACTATCTCGAACACGTCATCGCGTGGGAGGAGGCGCACGCGCGCGACTTTCACGAATCGATCCTCCTGAACGAGCGCGGCGAGATCGTCTCGGCGACGATGGCTAACCTGTTCTGGGTGACGCGCGGCACGCTGCACACGCCCGCGCTCGCCACCGGCGCGCTCGCGGGCACGACGCGCGCACGCGTCATCGCGCTCGCCGAAGAACTCGCCATCCCGTTCGTCGAAGGCACTTACGACACTTCCGACCTGAGCGACGCGGAGGAAATCTTTCTCACCTCGTCCACGCACGGCGTCGGGTTGGTGACGACCTACGACTTCCATCGCTACGCCGTCTCCGCCGGAAGCGTCGCCCTGCGCCTGCGCGAGGCGTTTCGCCAACTGACGTTGCGCGCCGGCGAAGACGAATAGAGACGACAAGGCGCGCTCCGGTAAATCGGCGCGGGTGTGTGTGTTGATCTCGACCGGCGCGCGCGACGCGGCGGTCTTGTAAACCGTCCTTTAAGTTGCGCGAATCGCGTGCGCGTAAAAGATGGCGCGGGCAGAGGGTTCGCAAACGCGCGCGCGTCCTGTGGTATAATCGCGTCTCTTTGCCTCGTCTTATCCGGCAGAATTTCGCGCGTTGATAATTTTGACAGGAGGAGTGGTGTTTATGGCGACCGAACTAAAACGCGGGAGTGCCTCCCCCAGTAAGATTGAAGAACTGCTCGGCACCGACGCACGCACGCTGCTCGATTACACCTCGAAGACTATCCCCAGAGACCAACTGCAATTACCCGGCCCCGACTTCGTTGACCGCATCTGGTCGGCGTCCGACCGCAGCCCGCGCGTGCTGCGTTCGCTCCAGACGCTCTTTGACAGCGGGCGACTCGCGGGCACGGGCTATCTCTCGATCCTCCCCGTCGATCAGGGCATCGAACACTCCGCCGGAGCGAGTTTCGCGCCGAACCCTATGTACTTCGACCCGGAAAACATCGTGCGGCTCGCCATCGAAGGCGGCTGCAACGCCGTCGCCTCCACCTTCGGCGTGCTCGGCGTGGTCGCGCGCCGCTACGCGCACAAGATTCCCTTCGTCGTCAAGATCAACCACAACGAGTTGCTGACTTACCCGAACGCGTTCGATCAGGTTATGTTTGGCACGATTGATCAGGCGCACGATATGGGCGCGGTCGCCATCGGCGCGACGATCTATTTCGGCTCCGAACAATCCACGCGCCAGTTGACCGAAGTGAGCGAAGCCTTCGCCTACGCGCACGAACTCGGCATGGCGACGATTCTGTGGTGTTACCTGCGCAACCCGAAGTTCAAAGGCAGTGACGGCGACATGCACACGTCCGCAGACCTCACGGGGCAGGCCAACCATCTCGGCGTCACGATTCAGGCCGACATCATCAAGCAGAAGTTGCCGGAGCGAAACGGCGGCTACAACATGCTCAACACCGAATCGTCTTACGGCAAAACGAACCCGAAGATTTACAGCGAACTGACGAGCGACAACCCGATTGACCTCGTGCGCTATCAGGTGGCCAACTGCTTCATGGGTCGCTGCGGTTTGATCAATTCGGGCGGCGAGTCGAAGGGTCAGACCGACTTGCAAGAGGCCGTGCGCACCGCCGTCATCAACAAACGCGGCGGCGGCATGGGACTCATCTCCGGTCGGAAGGCATTCCAACGCCCGATGGATGAAGGCGCGGCGCTCCTGAACGCGATTCAGGATGTGTACCTCTCGGAAGAGATCACCGTCGCATAAAATAGCGATGAAGCAGGAACGCGGAACGATGAATCAACCGTAGGAGACAGAATTCAGCATACAGAAGTCAGAAGAAAGCCTGCACGGGTCTTCATTCTGATTCCTGTATGCTGAATTCCGTCTTCTCCTTCATCGTTCCGCGTTCCTGCTTCCGCGTTTCTTCCCAATGGCCGAAGCAGCCCGCCAAACGTCTTCCGACACGGAACTCCTCCACGCCGTCGCGCGCGGCGACGAGTCTGCGCTGGCCGCGCTTTATGATCGCTATCACTCCATCCTCTTAGGTCTCCTGCTCCGTATATTACACAGCCGCGTCGAGGCGGAAGACGTTTTACAGGAAGTTTTCCTCCAAATCTGGCAACGCGCCGCCAATTTCGACGAGGCGCGCGGGCGCGGGTTTACGTGGATGGTGACGCTCGCCAGAAGCCGCGCCATTGATCGCCTGCGCTCGCTGCAATCGCGGCAACGCGCCGACGACACGGCCATGCAGAACGCGCCCGACCCCGTAGGCGACGCCAGCGACGACGCCTATCACGCGGAGCAACGCGAGATCGTGCGCGCCGCGCTCGCCGAGATTCCCGAAGAACAAAGGCGCGCGCTCCTGCTCGCATATTTTGAAGGGCTGACGCAATCCGAAATCGCCGCCCGTCTCGACCAGCCGCTCGGCACGGTGAAGACGCGCATGCGCAGCGGCATGACGAAGCTGCGCGACTTATTAAGCGAAAAGATGGGGCGACCGGGCGCGCATTTGAATTTCTGACGGCGGCTTGAGCTTTTGACGTTCGACGAGTTTTCGATGAAGCACGAAGACTACAAAGAATTGATCGCGCTCGACGCGCTCGGCCTCCTCGACGGGAGCGGAGAGGAGCGGCGCGCGCTCGACGCGCACCTCGAAGAGTGCGAGGACTGCCGCGCCGAGTCGGACGCACTGCGCGATGCGGCGGCTTCTCTCGCCTACGCCGCCCCTCCCGTGATTGCCGCCGCGCCCGAACTCCGCGCGAAGATTCTCGCGAGCGTCAAATCGCAGCCGCAGGGCGACGCGCGCCTCCTTGTGCCTCATGCCGAAGGTGGTGCTGCCCCTCGGTCGTCTACCGCAGTTTCCAGCGTCTCCACGCCCGATGAATTTGCGCGGCGGCGCGAGGCGCGCGAAGTCAGAGTCAGCCGCCGCCTGCTTGTGTTCGGCTCGCTCGCCGCGTCGCTCGCCGTCGCCGCGCTCCTCGTCTCGCTCCTGTTGCTCTGGCAGCGCAACGAGCGCCAGCAGACGGAGATCGCGCAACTTTCCGACGCCGTCAACCGCACCCAACAGGAACTCGCCGCTGTGCGCGCCGACCGCGAACTGCTCGCCGCGCCCGCCGCGCAGACCGCGACGCTCGCCGGGACGAAGATGGCCGAACGCGCACGCGCGCGCCTCACCTTCGACGAGCAGACGGGGCGCGCCATGCTCATGGCCGCAGACCTCCCGCCCGCGCCTGCGGGCAAAGCCTACCAACTCTGGTTTATCGCCGCAGGCAAGCCGCCGATGCCCGGCAGCGTCTTCCAGACGGACGCGAGCGGCCACGCCGAAATGCACGACATCGTCCCGCCCGAAGGACGCCGCGCCGCCATCTACGCCGTCACGCTTGAACCGGCGGGCGGCGTGAGCGCGCCGACGGGAGAGATGTACCTGAAAAGTTCCGCCTCCTGAAAATCAACTCCGAACGAAAAACTTGCTATAGTGTCCCCGGCGGTGCGCCGGGCGCGCGCTAGTTTATGGACGAGAGGGATGGACGAAGTGGCAGACGAAAAACGCTCCGACAACGACGCAGTGATGAACACGATTACCGACGAGACCGGACAATTCGACGCGCGCTTTCTTCTCTGGCGCACCTTCTGCGCCGAAAACGACGTGCCCGTCGAAACCCTCCCCAGCGACCTCACAGGCGAAATCCGCGACAAGTGGAACGAGCTGAAAGACAACAGGCTGAAGTGACAAGTGACAAGTGACGGGTGACGAGTTAAAGCGAAAGACTTGTCCTTAACTTGTCACCTGTCACCCGTCACTTATCACTTATCACTGTTTTAGAAGTGCCTGCCCGGCGTATAGACGCCCGTGAGGAAGGGGTTGGTGAGTCGTTCATGGCCGAGGGTGGTGTCGGGGCCATGACCGGAGTAGACCACTACATCGTCGCCGAGCGGCATGATCTTGTTTAAGAGCGAATCCATCAACGCCTCGTAGGAGCCGCCCGGCAAATCCGTCCGCCCGATAGACCCTGCGAACAGGCAATCC
>DASQDV010000363.1:0-7472 GCA_035633995.1 Pyrinomonadaceae bacterium
CAATCACCCGGACCTGCGACGCATTTTGTTGCCGCCCGACTGGGAAGGCCACCCCATGCGCAAAGACTACCCGCTCGAACCTGTGGAGAACAACTGGACGGCCAAGCACCTGCCGGAGTTCTCCGACGTGCAGCGCGAGCAACTCGAACAGCGCCGCGCCTACGGCCTCGAAGCCCTCTCGACGCCGGACGAACGGCGCGTCCGCGAAATTTTCCGCGCGGGCAAAGAAGTGATGCCTTTGGACAGGAAATAGAAAGCTGTCCGTTGTCAGTTGCCCGTTGTTTGTGGCCGGGCAGCTTATGCATTCAAAGTGAAAGTCTCAAGGCGGGTCACGCGAAAACAACTGACAACTGAACACTGACGATTTATGCATCAGGTAGAAGTCGCAACCACACAAGAGACGCTGCTCGACAGCCCCGAGATGGTGCTGAACATGGGGCCGCAGCACCCTTCGACGCACGGCGTCCTGCGCGTCATTCTGAAACTCGACGGCGAGACCGTCATCGATCTCGATTGCGACATCGGCTATTTGCATCGCGGGATGGAGAAGATCGCCGAGCATCGTCTCTACCCGATGATCGCGCCCTACTGGGACAGGCTCGATTACATCGCCGCCGTCTCGAACGGTCTGTTGTGGGTGGAGACGGTCGAGCAGATGCTCGGACTCGAAGTGCCGCCGCGCGCGCACTACATCCGCACCGTCCTGACTGTACTCAACCGCATCTCCTCGCACCTCCTCTGGCTCGCCACGCACGGCTTAGACATCGGCTCGTTCACCGTGCTGCTCTGGGCTTTGCGCGAGCGCGAAGAGATTCTGAAAATTTTCGAGCGCCAGTTTGGCGCGCGTCTCACCTGCCACGCGTGGCGTATCGGCGGCATGCCAAACGACACCTACGACGGCTTTACGGAAGACGTGACGCAGTTCATAGACAACTTCCCGCATCGCCTCGCGGAATACGAGACGCTCTTGTCGGAGAATCGCATCTGGCTCGGCCGCACGGTCGGCATCGGCGTTATCTCGGCGGAGGAAGCCATCGCCATCGGGCTGTCCGGCCCGGCGCTGCGCGGTTCGGGCGTCGCGTGGGACATACGCAAGACGCGCCCCTATGCCGCCTACGCCGACATGGAGTTCGAGGTGCCCGTCGGCGAAAACGGCGACACGTATGATCGCTACCTCGTCCGGCTCGAAGAGATGCGGCAGTCGCGTCTTATCGTGCAACAGGCTCTCAAGCGGATGCCGGACGGCCCCGTCAACGCGAAAGTGCCGAAGATCATCAAGCCGCCTGTGGGCGACTACTATCATTCGATTGAAGGGCCGAAGGGCGAGATCGGCTGTTACCTCGTCTCGGATGGCTCGTCGCGCCCGGCGCGCGTGCGCGTGCGCCCGCCCTGCCTCATCAACTTGCAGGCGCTGCGCCAGATGTGCCTCGGCCACCTCGTCGCAGATGTCGTCGCCATCATCGGCACGCTCGACATCGTGCTTGGAGAAATTGATCGGTAAAGCGTCAGTTGTCAGTCGTCAGTTATCCGTTGCATGTGGTTATCACACAAACTGCTAAAGATTGAATTGAACAACTGACGACGGACAACGGGCAACGGACGTTTATGAGAGTTGTTCGTCTCGCCGTGCAGGAGATGACGCGTGAGCGGTTCGCGCCGTTCGGAATTTTGCTTGACAGTCGCGGGTCGGTGGAGATTGATCTGGGGACGGGCGCGCCGAGTCTGACAGGGGCGACGAGCGAGCGCCGCCCCTTCAAGTTTCAGTTCATGGCGCGGCATAAGCGCACGATGCAGGTTTTTTCGCCGCTCGTGTCGTCGCGGTCGATCATCTGCGTCGCGCCGCCTTCGGAGAGAAGCGCGCCTGCGGTCGAAGAGATCGTCGCGTTTCTGGTCAGCGGTCGGCTGCCCTACGCCTATCACAAGGGAACGTGGCACACGCCGCCCTTCGCCGTCGGCGAGTGGTCTTCCTACCTCGTCGTTGACCGCGCCGGAACGCTCGACAGCGATTACGAGTTGGTTGATTTGCAGGCCGTGCACGATTGCACTTTTGAGATCGAAGTCTGAAAACTTCTTATGGACATGTTCGCGCTATTCGCGCCTCCGGACTTAATCAACAACCTCCTGCTGAAGCTGCGGCTGGGGCAGGAGACGATCAACTACGTCGTCTGGCCGTTCATACAGATCGGCGCGGTCGTGACGGGCGTGGCAATCTGGGCGGCCTATGCGACGTACCTTGAGCGCAAGATTTCGGCCTTCATGCAGGCGCGTCTGGGGCCGATGCGCGTCGGCAAGTGGGGACTGTTACAGCCCATCGCCGACGCCATCAAACTCCTGACGAAAGAAGACCTCAAGCCCGACCGCGCGGACACTTACATCTTCTTCTTCGCGCCATTCATCTCGGTGGTGGCGGCCTTCGTCGTCTTCGTCGTGATCCCGTTTGCGCCCGACTGGGGCGTGATTACGGACGTCAACATCGGGTTGCTGTTCGTGCTCTCGGTCTCGTCAGTCGGCGTGCTCGCGCTGATCCTCGCGGGCTGGTCTTCCAACTCGAAGTACGCCCTGCTCGGCGGCCTGCGCTCCAGCGCGCAGATGGTCTCCTACGAAGTCTCGATGGGCATGGCGCTCATCGGCGCGCTCATGTTCGCGCGCACGCTCTCGCTCTCCGGCATCGTCTCGGCGCAGGGGTTGGATTCCATCTGGTACATCTTCTACCAGCCGCTCGGCTTCATCGTCTTTTTGATCAGCGGCATCGCGGAGAACAATCGCGCGCCGTTCGATCTGCCCGAAGCCGAGTCGGAACTCGTCGCCGGTTTCCACACGGAATATTCGGGGATGCGCTGGTCGCTCTTTTTCATGGCTGAGTACGCGGCGATGATCGTCGTCTCGGCGATTGCGACGGCGGTGTTTCTCGGCGGCTGGTATTTCCCGTTCGTGTGGCGGCTCGGCGTGAACTACCCGCATTTGTTCGTCGCGGTCAGCCTCGTCGTCTTCCTCGTGAAGATGGCGTTTCTGCTCTACCTCTATTTCTGGTTGCGCTGGACGTTCCCGCGCTACCGTTATGATCAACTGATGGACCTGGGCTGGAAGTGGATGATTCCCGCCGCGCTCCTGAACATCACGCTCACGTCAATCGCGGTCTTCACGGTGCAGGCGCTCGACGGCTGGCGCGGCATGAACACGGTGGAATCCATCGCGCTCGGCGTGAACCTGACGGCGACGGGAAAGTTGATCATGGTGGCGTTCGGCGCGCTCGGCGTCTTCATCGCCGCCGGGATGCTCTCTTACATCAATCACGGCGCGCGCGACTTTAACTTGAAGAAGCAGCGGCGCGGCATTCGACTCGCCAGCCCGCCCAAAGGCCAGACGGCGGTTGCCAGCACGGCAGCAGCGGCGGCGACGGAATAGAAGTTTGAAGTTTCAGGTTGCGGGTTTCAAGTTAAAGACAAGAAACTCCAACGCTGAAACTTGGAACCCGAAACTCGAAACAGAGGTTTTTATGCCGGAAGTTTACGTTCCAGAGGCGACGTGGAAAGAGAAGTTGAAGCGCTTCTTCCTGTTGGATTTGCTCTCAGGTTTGAAGCTGACGCTGAAGTTTAACGTCGGCGCGCTGACGGACAAGGATTCGGTAGCGGGCAAGGGAATTTACACGGAGCAGTACCCGAAAGCGCGTGCCGAAGTCGCGCCGCGTTTTCACGGCGCGCCGCGCCTCAACATGGACCCGGAAACTTACGAGACGCTCTGCATCGCCTGCAACCTCTGCGCGCTCGCCTGCCCCGAAGATTGCATTGACGTGATCCCGATGGACATCGAGATCGTGACGGCGGGCAAGGCGCGCAAGAAGAAGGTGCTCGACGAGTTTATCTTCGACACCTCGCGCTGCATGTTCTGCGCGCTCTGCCAGGAGGCGTGCCCGACGGCCTGCCTCGAACTGACGCAGGAATTCGAACTCGCCACCTACTCGCGCGCCGGGTTCGTCTGGAATCGTGAGATGCTCGAACAGGGGCGCGAGACGGTGAAGTACGAATCATAAGAAGTTTCAAGTTTCAGGTTTCAGGTTTAAGACCGAGAACCTCGAACTCATTCCTGAAACCTGAAACCCGAAACCTGAAACCTATGACTCTCTCCGGTTGGGAAGCGGCTTTCTTCTGGGTCTTCGCGGTGGCGGCGCTGGTGGCGGCGCTCTTGACCATCCTTGCGCGCAACGCCGTCCACTCCGCCCTGTTTCTCATCTCGACGCTCATCTCGGTGGCCGCGCTCTTTATCCTGCTCGGTGCGGAGTTCATCGCGGGCGTGCAGATTCTCGTCTACGTCGGCGGCGTGATGGTGCTCTTCCTGTTCGTCATCATGCTTGTCAACGTCGGCGCGGAGGAACGCGGCAACGAGGAGTTGTTCAACCGCCCGCTGCAAGTGGGAACGAGCGCCGTCGTGCTGGTGCTGCTCTCGCTCGGCTTCATCTACGCGATCCGGCAGGGCTACGAGGGGCTCTTGAGGAACAACAACCTCGACACCCCCGAACAACGCCTGCAACTCGCCGCACGCCGCAACGCGCAACAGCAAAACTTGCGCCCGGCGGCGACCGGCACGTCGCGCATTTCGCAGGACACGCAACTCGTCGGCGCGAGCCTCTACCGCTACGCCGCGCTGCCGTTTGAAATCGCGAGCGTGCTGCTTCTGGTCGCCATCATCGGCTCGGTCATGCTCGCCCGCACGACCAAGCAGGAAGCGGCCACCGACGACATTGAAGTAAAGGATGAAGAAAGTAAATCGTGAATCGTGAATTGTGAATAGAAGAAAGCAGTCTTTAACTATTCACGATCTACGATCCGCGATTCACGGCTTTGATTCATCCCTCATCCTCTTATGAACCACTTTATCGCATCCGCGCTCGCGCTCATTTTGCAGGAAGCCCCGACGGTCGGCCGCTGGCAGACGATCAAGCAGGGGGTGCTTGAGCCTGACCTGTCGAAGTTTCTGGTGATCGCCGCGCTCCTCTTCATCATCGGCGTGGCGGGCGTGCTGACGCGCCGCAACATCATCGTCATCTTCATGTCCATCGAGTTGATCTTGAACGCGGCCAATCTCAACTTCATCGCCTTCTCGCGCTACTTGCAGGACACGGGCAGCATGAACGCCGTCGCCGGGCAGGTCTTCACGGTTTTCATCATCGTCGTCGCCGCCGCCGAAGCCGCCATCGGCCTCGGCCTCGTCATCGCGCTCTATCGCAACAAAGAGACGATCTTTGTTGACAAGATTGATCTGCTTAAATGGTAAAGCGTCAGTGGTCAATGGTCAGTTGTCCGTTAGCATGTGCCGGACTAACAGGTGGCCGGAGTTTGGATTGAACAACTGACAACGGACGACTGACAACGGACAGCATTTATGCACAGACTCATCTGGCTCATTCCGCTTCTCCCGCTCGCCGGGGCTGCCATCAACGGGCTGCTCGGGCGTCGCCTGCGCTTCTCGGAAACCGTCGTCTCGGCGATTGCGGTCGGTTCGGTCGCGCTCGCGTTCCTGCTCGGCGTCGCGGCGGTCTACTCCTATGGCTTCGGCGGCCATGCGCAGTGGCCGCAAGCATACGTGACAAGTCAGGACGGCGCGTTCGTCTATAAGTGGATTCCGGGCGGTGCGACGGAGATCACGCAGGGCACGCGTCACGGCGTATACCGGGAAACATCCGCAGCCACGCGCGCGAAGGTCGAGGAGCGGGCGCGCGAAATCACGCGGGAAACCGGTACGCCGCGAAGCGCCGTTCTCGTCGGCGCGGAGCCGGAGCCGAGGGGCCTGGGCGCGTTGCTCGACGTGGAGTGGAGTTATCAACTCGATCCGCTGTCGTCAATCTTCATCCTCGTCATCACGGGCGTCGGCCTCTGCATCTTTGTCTTCGCCACCGGGTACATGCACGGCGACGCGGGGTTCTATCGGTTCTTCGCCTACCTCGGCCTCTTCATGTTCATGATGCTCGTGCTCGTGATGGGGTCGAACTTCCTGATGATGTTCGTCGGCTGGGAGGGCGTCGGCCTCTGCTCGTACCTCCTGATCGGCTACTACTTCGACCGCAAGGAGGCGGGCGACGCCTCGCGCAAGGCGTTCATCACGAACCGCGTCGGCGACTTCGGCTTCGCCCTCGCCGTCTTCGGCATCATCGCCACTTTCGGCTCGACGCAGTACACGCAGGTCATGGCCGCCGCGAGCGGCTACCCGGTCGAACCGCTCGGACACTTCGGCCTGATGTCGTGGCTCGCGCTCGGCCTCTTCGTCGGCGCGTGCGGCAAGTCGGCGCAGATGCCTCTGTACGTCTGGCTGCCCGACGCGATGGCGGGGCCAACGCCCGTCTCCGCGCTCATTCATGCGGCGACGATGGTGACGGCGGGCTTGTACATGCTGACGCGCACCAACGTCATCTTTCAGCATTCGCAGACGATGATGCTCGTCGTGGCAATCGTCGGCGCGGCCACCGCGCTCTTTGCCGCGACCATCGGCATCACGCAAAACGACATCAAAAAAGTTCTGGCCTATTCCACCGTCTCGCAACTGGGATTCATGTTCCTCGCGTGCGGCGTCGGCGCGTTCGTCATCGGCATCTTTCACGTGATGACGCACGCCTTCTTCAAAGCCCTCATGTTCCTCGGCGCGGGTTCGGTCATACACGGCATGCACCATGAACAGGACATGCGGCGCATGGGCGGCCTGCGGAAATACATGCCGAAGACCTACCTGACGTTCCTCGCGGGCTGGCTCGCCATCTGCGGCATCATCCCGTTTTCGGGCTTCTGGTCGAAGGACGAAATTCTGTGGAACGCGGCCTCGACAACGCTCATCCCTTACGGCTGGCTGCTCTGGGCGGTCGGCACGTTCACCGCCGCCCTGACCGCTTTTTACATGACGCGCCTCGTCGCCATGACCTTCTGGGGGCGTGAGCGTTTCCTCGAAGTGCACGCGGGCGGACAGGCAGACGAAGCGCACGCGCACGGCTATGACGACGCAGGCAAGACGCACCACGCGCGCACGGAATCGGCGGGCGACCGCCCGCACCACGAACCGGAGGAACGCGTCGGAATTGCGCACATCGAAGCGACCGGCGGCGGAGAGCACGAGGATGCGTCGGGGCGTGACATACACGACCGGCACGACCCGCACAGCAGGCAACTGCACGGACACGGGCACGGATCGGTCGTGCCGCACGAATCGCCGCCCGCCATGTGGGTGCCGCTCGCCGTGCTCGCCGTGCTCGCCGTCGTCGGCGGTCTCGTCGGCATCGGCCCCGCGTTCAAGTTCATTACGGGCGCGGAGCATCCGGGCGGGCGCATGAACATCGTCAACTGGCTTGAGCCGGTCGTCTGGAATCCTTCGACGCGAAAGTTTAACGAGCCGCACGGCGCGGGCGCAGAACACTCGACGAACACTCACGGCGAGCCGAACGCAATCGCGCAAAATCACGGCGAGCCAACGACGCCGCACTCCGCACCCGC
>DASQDV010000364.1:0-8457 GCA_035633995.1 Pyrinomonadaceae bacterium
GCAGACGCTTTCGCGCTTGCAGAAGAGATCAGGGAACGCATCCGCCGCGAGCGCGGCATCGAGTTGGAGTATGAAGTCGAACTGTGGCGCAGCGGCAACAACAATGTGCTGGCCGAGGCGACAGGCGCAGGCGAAGGCGAAGCGCGTTCGGGCGAACAGGCGACGGGCGAACAGAGCGAGGCGGACAAAGAGGACGGGCGAGGATGATTGAGGGCAGGGAGCCAGGGTTTTCTCGTCACCTGTCACACATCACCTGTCAAAGGGATTGCCAACAGGAGTAGCGATGCTGAAAGAGCAAGTCATCACACCGCGCGCGGGTCGGGGCGGCGCAGCCGGAGGCGGCAGAGGCCGCGCCGGAGAGTTTGCAGAGCAGCGTCCGGTCAAACGCGGCGGGCAGAACGGCGGCGGGCAGCGCGGCGCTTCGCAGGCGCGCAGGGCTGCGAAGGGCAATGCCTTGAGCAAGGCGCTCGCGTGGATGCCGTTTGTCGGGAAGGCGCTCGTCGTCGTGTGCCTCGTCGTGATTTGCTTCGCGGCCTATCGCACCGCCGCCTCTTCTTCGTTTTTTCAACTGCGGACGATTGACGTGAGCGGCGTGTCGCAGGCGTCGGAGGAGAAGATCAAAGCGTCCGTCAGGCGCGCGGCGAGCGCCGAGGGCGTGTGGCAGGCCGACCTCGAAACGATCAGCGCGGAACTCGAACGCCAGCCCTGGGTGCGTCAGGCGATTGTGACGCGCGTGCTGCCTTCGGGCTTGCGCGTGCGCATCACGGAGCGCACGGCGCGCGCCGTCGTCCGCACTTCGGCGGGGCGTTTCGTCTGGGTTGACGACGAAGGCGTGATGACGGGCACAGTCGCACCCGCGCAGAACGCGCCCGCCTTCTTCATGCGCGGCTGGGACGAATCGGGCACGGAATCAGGGCATGCGGAGAATCGCCGCCGCGTGGAGAAATATCTCGAACTCACGCGCGAGTGGGAGACGGCTGGGATAGCTTCGCGCGTGAGCGAAGTGAACCTTGACGACTTGCGCGATGTGCGCGCGCAGTTGACGGGCGACGATTCGCGTATCGAAGTGCGGCTCGGTCGTGACGATTTGACGAAGCGGCTCAGGCAATCGCTGGAAGCGCTCGACGAACAACGCGCGACGCCGCGCGGCGCATTTATCACCTACATCGACATGACGCAGGGCAAGCGCGCCGTCATCGGCTTCAAAGCCCAAGCGTTCAATCAGAGCGACGACGCGGGCGAACGCCCGAAGGAGAGCGAGAGAGAGGACGCGGGCACGGACGTTGCCGACAGCGCGCCCGAGACGCCGACCGCAAACGTTGCCGCAGACGCGCCGCGTCGCGCGCCGGAGGTGAAGAAGCCTGTCGTGCAGACTGCAACGCGCGCGCGTGCCGAAAAGGAGAAGGGTAAAGAAGCGAAGAAGCCGCAGGCGGGCGGCAACGCGCGCACGAGCGAGCGCACGACGGCGGCAGGGCAGACGCGCGGGGGTATCGAACGCCCGCGCCGCGTCGGGCGCAGCGGGTAAAGGGCGAAGGCTGGGGCACGAACGCTTGAGCATGGGGCAAGCGCGTGCTTTTGAGGAGGACGAAAGACCCAATGGCGAAACGCGGAGCGCACACGGTTGGCTTGAGTATCGGCACGAGCCGTGTGACGTGCATCATCGGCGAGCCGGGCGACGTGTCGGGCACGCTCGACATCGTCGGCATCGGCGAGGCGGAGGCGCGCGGCCTGCGTAAAGGCGTCATCGTCAACCCCGAAAACGCGGTCGAGGCGATCAAGCACGCGGTCGAAGCCGCCGAGCGCATGAGCGGCCTCGAAACAGAAGAAGTCACGATCAATCTCGCCGGTTCGCACATCATGGGCTTCAACGGTCAGGCCATCGTCGCCGTTTCGGGACGCGACCGCGAGATCACTTCCGACGACGTGCGCCGCGCGATTGATTCGGCCTGCGCGATTCAACTCCCGGCGGGGCGCGAAATTGTTGATCGCCTGCCGCAGGAGTTCATCGTTGATGATCAGGACGGCATCAACGACCCCGTCGGCATGATCGGCGCTAGATTAGCCGTCAAAGTTCATATCGTGACGAGTCCCGTGACGGCGCGGCAGAACGCCATCAACGCCGTCAACCGCGCCGGCCTCGTCGTCTCTGACATGGTGCTCGAACAACTCGCCGCCGCCGAGGCGTCTTTGACGGAAGAGGACAAGGAGTTTGGCTCGGCCTTAGTTGACATCGGCGCGGAGACAACCGGCCTTGTCATCTACCAGCGCGGCGCGGTGCAGCACACGGCGGTCTTCGCGCTCGGCGGTTCGCACTTCACGAACGACATCGCGTTCGGCTTGCGCACGCCGATTCCCGAAGCCGAGAAGATCAAGCGTTCGGTGGGCTTTGCGTCGAGCACGGGTTTGAGCGAGATGGAGCGCGGCGAGTTGGTCGAAGTGCCGTCGGTGGGCGGGCGCGGCCCGCGCCAGTTGTCGCGCCAGATTTTGTGCGACATCTTGCAGCCGCGCGCCGAAGAGGTGTTGATGCACGTGGCCGACGAGATACGCGAATCGGGGTGGGACAGGCAGTTGTCGAGCGGCGTCATCCTGACGGGCGGCGGGTCGCTGCTCGGCGGGATGGTCGAGATTGCGGAGCAGGTTTTCGACGCGCCCGCCAGGCTCGGCTACCCGGAGCGCGACCGTTTCGGCGGCCTCGTCGAGGACATTCAAACCCCGGCATGGACATCCGCCGCCGGACTCTCGCTTGTCTCGCAACGTGCCAACGCGGTCGAGGCGCGCGCGGCGAGCGGCAAACGCGGGGCGACGGGCGGGTTGACCGCCTTCGTTTCAAAGTTTCGGAATCGTTTTAGTAGTATTTTCTGACAAGTTGTTGTATGCTGCCGCGCCAGCCGGCACAAGATGTTGTCCGCAATATATGGGTGTCACCGGCGCGCACAGCCCAAAATAGCCGCTCGGGCTCTCCTGAAGCGGTGGGCGTTCAAAGAAGAGAAAGGACTTATACGATATGACACCGGAAAGCCGTCAGCCGGGCAGTGGCATTAATATTTTCATAGACGACGACCCTCCGATTACCGGCGCGCGCATCAAAGTGATCGGCGTGGGCGGCGGCGGCGGCAATGCCGTCAACCGCATGATCGAAGCAGGCATCGAGGGCATCGAGTTCCTCGTCGCCAACACGGACTTGCAGGCCTTAAAGCGTTCGCGCGCGCCGATCAAAATTCAACTCGGCGGTAAGCTGACCAAAGGACTCGGCGCGGGCGCAAACCCGGACGTGGGGCGCAACGCCGCGCTCGAAGACACGGAGAAGATTATCGAGGCGCTCGAAGGCGCGGACATGGTTTTCGTCACGACGGGTCTTGGCGGCGGCACGGGCACGGGCGCAGCCCCGATCATCGCCTCGCTCGCCACCGAGTTGAACGCGCTGACGGTCGCCGTCGTCACCAAGCCGTTTCACTTCGAGGGCAAGCGGCGCATGCAGCAGGGCGATCAGGGCTTGCGCGAACTGCGCGAGTGCGTGGACACGGTCATCACGATCCCGAACGAGCGCCTGCTCGGCAACGTGACGAAGGACATGTCGCTGACGGACGCCTTCAAGATGGCCGACGACGTGTTGCGTCAGGCCGTGCAGGGCATCAGCGATCTCATCACCGTGCCCGGCCTCATCAATCTGGACTTCGCCGACGTGAAATCAATTATGGCCGGGATGGGCATGGCCCTGATGGGCGCCGGACGCGCGAGCGGAGAAGACCGCGCGCTGAAAGCCACGCAGGAAGCCATCTCGTCGCCGCTGCTCGAAGAAGCGTCCATCAACGGCGCGAAGGGCGTGCTCATCAACATCACGGGCGGCCTTGATCTCACCCTGTTTGAAGTTAACGAAGCCTCTTCGATCATACGCGAGGCGGCGGACGAAGACGCCAACATCATCTTCGGCGCGGTGATTGACGAATCAATGCGCGACGAGATGAAGATTACGGTCATTGCGACCGGGTTCGACAAAGAATCTGCCGACGCCGGACTCGTCCCCAACCCTAACGTGATGCCCGCCGCGCAGCCGCGTTACATACCGCGCACGGACGAACTCCCGACGCGCGCCGCTGCCGGACAGTCGCGCTCCGACGACCTCGACGTGCCCGCTTTCATTCGCAAGAAGGCTGATTGAGTAGTTAGCTGTTAAGCGTTAGCCGTTAGCCACAAGCATAGAGCCGTGAGCCGATTCAGCCGATGCTGTTTCACTCGCGGCTCTGCTTCGTTTTGGCCGAAAGGCGATAGTTGTCAGCTATCAGCTAACAGCTAATTGCTGACGCGCCCGCGTGAGGCTTGCCAAACCGGAGGGGGTCGTGTAGCATGTCGCCCATTCCTGACAGGATTGTAATTCAAATAACGAGACAATCAGCGTTTCTCGTCTTGCAAACGACCACCGCCTGTAAAAACAGGCGCATCCAAGCGCGCCGCTTCTTTTGGCAGCTCGTCCGAAAAGAGTTGGGGCTTTAGCAAAATCCAGCGCGCCGTATTCCTACTTGTCAGACCCGTTGGAGGCTAAGTAAAGTGAGTAATCGTCAACTTATACGACCGAAATTGGCCGACGTGAAAAACCGCGAGCCGAACCAGCAAAATGATCGCAACGACCGTTACAGCGAAGGCAGCGCAGCGCGCACCGGAGGGGCGGCGCTCGGCGGCTCTGCCTCCACGCATCAATCGCGTCCCCCGCAACGCGATTCCGGCGAGCGCAGCAGCGGTGGTGGCGGCGGCGCTTCTTCGGCTGCCGCCGCGCAGGGGCGCAAGCGCGTTCCGCCCTCCGAGACAAACGCGGAAATCTTTTACTACAAGAAGCAGATGGACGCGCACACGCAGATGGTGATCGTGCTCAACGACGACGAAGAGATCGTCGGAACCATCGAGTGGTATGATCGCGCCGCGCTCAAGATCAACCGCCGGGACGAGCCGAACATCCTGCTGCTGAAGCACAACATCAAGTACATGTTCAAGGCCGAAGACCGCGACGGTGGCGGCGGCTCAGGCGACGACGAGGGTGACGACGGCGACGGGGCGGCTGGAACGAAGGGCAGCTAAGCCTGCGCCGACGGTCTCTGTTCAAAGCAAAGCGGGCGCGCGGCTTCGGATCACCGACAGCCGCGCCCGCTTATTTTCGCATCATGCAATGAGCGACAGCAGCAGCAGCAGTAGTAGTCAAAGTTTATCTGCCGCCGAAGAATCGGCGTCGCCCGCCGGACGCAGAAGACCACGTATCGGCATCACCATCGGCGACCCGTCGGGGATCGGCCCCGAAGTCGTCCTCAAGGCAGTGGCCGAAGCGCCGGTCAGGGAGGTGTGCGCGCCTGTCATCATCGGCGACGCGCAACTCCTCGCGCACACGGCGCGCAAACTCGATCTCCAATGCGGCTACGAAGTCGTGCGCCGCGACGAACCGCTCCCCGAACAGTTCGACGCCCCCCTGATCTATCACCTCGACAACATACGCGCTGACATCGAGCCGGGCGTCGAATCGTCGGCGGCGGGGCGCGCTTCGGGCGAGTACATCGAGGCGGCGGTGGAGTTGTGCATGCGCGGAAGTCTCGACGCCGTCTCGACCGCGCCGATCAACAAGCGCGCGCTTTTTCTCGGCGGCTACAGTTTTCCGGGTCACACGGAGTTTCTCGCGCAACTGACGCACACGCCCGAAGTGGCGATGGCCTTCGTCGCGGCCAACCTGCGGATCGTGCTAATCTCGACGCATGTGCCGCTGGCCGAAGCCATCCGGCTCGTCCGGCGCGAGCGCATCGAGCCGGTGATCAAACTGGCGAACCGCGAACTCAAACGCTGGGGCATCCGCGCGCCGCGACTCGCCATGGCCGCCTTGAACCCGCACGGTGCGGAGGGCGGGTTGTTCGGCGTCGAAGAGTCTGCGGAGATCGTGCCTGCGGTGGAGGCGTGCCGCGCTTTCGGGATTGACGTGGCGGGGCCGTTTTCGGCGGACACGGTTTTCCTGCGCGCCTCGCGCGGCGAGTTCGACGCGGTCATCGCCTGTTATCATGATCAGGCGATGATTCCGGTCAAGTGCCTCTCGTTCGGCGAGGCGGTCAACGTCTCTCTGGGGCTGCCGTTCATACGCACCTCGGTCGATCACGGGACGGCGTTCGACATCGCGGGGCGCGGCCTGGCCGAGCATTCCAGCATGGTCGCGGCCATCATGCTCGCCGCCGAGTTTTCACGCATGGAAGACAGCAATCAGGAAGCAGTGATGAGCGATAGGTGACAAGTGACAAGTTAAGGATAAAAGAGCCTCAGTCCTGAAACCTGAAACTTGAAACCTGTTCTTATCTCGTCACCCGTCACTTAAAAGAAATGGCAGAGCAAACTACACAAACCTCACGTCGGATTCTGGTCGCGGACGACGATCCGGCGATTTTGCGTCTGGTCAAAACGCTCGTCGAGAAAGAGGGCTACACGGTGGTGACGGCCAGCGACGGGCGCGAGGCTTACAAGATTCTCCAGTCGGACGCCAACTTCACCGCCGCCATCTTCGACGTGGTGATGCCGCACATACAGGGGCCGGAACTCGTCCGTCACATGAAGACGGAGAAGCGTCTGATGAAGATTCCGGTGATGATGATGACCGCCGAGCAGAACCCGAAGCACTCTTCCGAGAGTTTCGGCGCGGGCGCAATTGTCTTCCTCCCCAAGCCCTTCACGGCCTCGCAGCTTCAAGTCATGCTGCGCGTCTTGATCGGCAGCGCGTCAACTTGAAACTGCCTTTGCTTTCGACCGTAGACTTCCGCTGCCATCGCGCATCTCTCGATCACTCGCAAATTTATGAGCAGACGAACACGCCTGACGAGTTTTATCTTGAGCGTCCTCGGCGCGCTCTCTGCGTTCGCCTCTACTACTGCGGCGATGGGAGCGGCGGAGAAGGGCATCAAGCGCGACGACGCGCGCAAGTTGATCGCCGCCGTGTCAATCCTCGAACTCAACAAGGATGTGGTGACGGTCAAGGAAATCTCGCCGCCCGGCGCAAACGTGACGGTGCTGGCGGGCGTGAAACTGGCGTTTCGTTTCGTGCGCGACGAAGCGGGCGCGTGGCGCGCGGTCGAAGTGAGAACGGGCGACCGGCAGTGGGAGCCGCTCGACCTGCTGGCGCGTGCGCTCGGCGGCGGCGGGCAGATCGCACAGGTGCGCGCAGAGTTGGACGCTTTCGCCGCCGAACTCGACGCGCTCGCCGCCGAAAACAAGAAGGGCAAAGCCGCAAGCGCAGACCCGCAGAACCAAACCGTCAAAGACGACCGCAGCCAGCCCGCGAACGAACTGCGCAGGGGCGCGCTCTCTGTGAAGAATCCGGCGTTGGCGCTCGCGCCGCTCGGCTCGTCGGCGGTCGTCGAGTTGGATGTCGAAACGTCTGTGGATTTCGTGCGCGACGCGCGCGGGCGTTGGCAGGTGGCGCGCGTGCGGTTCGGCGGCGGTGGCGGCTTCGAGGCGTTCGATGCCTTCGAGCGCGCGCTCAACGCGGAAAAACTCGCACGCGCCCGCGCCGACCTCGAAACGCTGGCTGCCGCGCTCGAAGAGTATCGCCGCGCAAGCGGTTTCTACGTCGTCGCAGATTCCGCCTCCGCCCTCGTAGACCATCTCAACCCGCGCCACACCCTCGCCTACATCCGCTTCGACCCCTGGCATCGCCCCTACGAATATCAGGGCACGCGCGAACGCTTCACCCTGCGCTCGCCCGGCGCGGACGGCAAATCGAACACAGCGGACGACATCACGATAGGGAAATGATGAGGAAAAGCTGCCAGTAGCCGGTGGTCAGTTGTTCGTTGTTTGTGGTTATCGCACAAGCTGCTAAAAATTGAGCAGAACAACTGACGACGGACGACGGACAACTGACAGCTTTTCTTTCTTGACGCCTTATCGGCGCGTCTGTTAGCTTCAAATAGTGGCCTGTTTGCAGAAGGGCAGGCCGGTTTTGAAGTCTCACGCCCCGCGTCGTTCGCGCCGCGCCCGCGCGCTCTCAAACGAGCGCAAAACCTTGCGGGTTTGCCGGTCGCCGACTGAACGACGCCCGCCTTCAAGGAGTTTAGTTTTTGCTAACGGGACGCAAACTGCTGCTCGCCGATGATTCTTTAACCATTCAGAAGGTGGTGAGCCTGACCTTCGACGACGAAGCGATGGAAGTCACGACCGTCGGCAGCGGCGCTGAGGCGCTTCGGTATCTCGGCGAGAGTTTGCCCGACATCGTCCTCGCCGATGTGTTTATGCCGGAGCCGAACGGCTACCAACTGTGCGAACGCATCAAGACGGACGAACGCACGCGGCACATTCCGGTGCTGTTGCTCGTCGGCACATTTGAACCTTTCAACCAAGCGGAGGCGCGCAGAGTCGGCGCGGACGAAGTCTTGACCAAACCTTTCCAATCCATACGCGACCTCGTCAACAAAGTGGGCGGCCTGCTCGGCGGCCACGCGGACG
>DASQDV010000365.1:0-2479 GCA_035633995.1 Pyrinomonadaceae bacterium
GGCATCGTGAGGCTCTGAGAAAGAGCGCGGAGACGATCACCGTTAAGCCATAGGACAGAAACAGTCTTCAAAAAATTCGGAGACGGCAGGCGAGCTAACAGCACTTCATATGTCAACCGCAGTTAAAAAAGAGCATAAATCTAACCGTCCGGCGCGCGGCGGCGTGGCGACGTTCGTAGAGGCGATCCGGCAGGGCATCTGGGAAGAGATGGAACGCGACCCGAGCGTGTTCGTCATCGGCGAGGACGTGGGCGCTTACGGCGGCGCGTTCAAAGTGACGGACGGGTTGCTCGACGAATTCGGCGAGGGGCGCGTCATTGACACGCCGATCTCGGAGGCGGCGATTGTCGGCGCGGCGTGCGGCGCGGCTTTGATGGGGATGCGACCCGTCGCGGAGTTCCAGTTCATAGACTTCATCTCGCCCGGCTTCGACATGCTGACGAACTACGCGGCGAAGTGTCGTTATCGCTGGGGCGCAGGGCTGCCGACCGTGTTTCGCGGCCCGTGCGGCGCGGGCGTGCATTCGGGGCCGTTTCATTCGGTCAACGCCGAATCGTTCTTCCTCAACACGGCGGGCTTGAAGATCGTCGAGCCTTCGACGGCCTACGACGCGAAGGGCTTGATTAAAGCCGCCATACGCGACCCCGATCCGGTGCTCTACTTCGAGCACAAGAAACTCTACCGCCTGCCGCGCCTGCGCGAAGAGTTGCCGGAGGACGATTACATCGTCGAGATCGGGCGTGCGCGCACGGCGCGCGAGGGGCGCGACCTGTCCATCATCACCTTCGGCGCGCAGGTCTTGAACGCGCTCGACGCGGCGGAAGAACTGGAACGGGAAGGTCTGGACGTTGAAGTGATAGATTTGCGCACGCTCGCGCCGATGGACAAGGGCGCGATACTCGCGTCGGTGAAGAAGACGAGCAAGGTTATGATCCTGCACGAGGCGGCGCGCACGGGCGGCATCGGCGGCGAGATCGCCGCGACGATTGCCGAAGAGGCTTTCGAGTGGTTGGATGCGCCCGTCGTTCGCGTCGCGGCGATTGACACGCCCGTGCCCTATTCGCCGCCGCTCGAAGAGTACCATCTGCCGCAGATCAAGGACGTGCTGGCGGCAGCGCGCAAACTGGCAGCATATTAAGAAGCGATTAGCTGTTAGCCATTAGCCGGAAAGTTTTTGTTTTAGCTAACAGCTAATGGCTAACAACTTATCGAAAGGAGCGACGGTCATGCCGAAGTATGTTATCGAGCGAGAATTCCCGGAGGCGGGGAAGTTAACGGGCGACGCGTTGCAGGCCATCTCGCAGAAGTCGTGCGGTGTCTTGAACAATCTGGGGCCGCAGATTCAGTGGGTGCAGAGTTACGTGACGGACGACAAAATCTATTGCGTGTACATCGCGCCGAACGAAGAGATGGTGCGCGAGCACGCGACGCAGGGCGGCTTTCCGGCCAATCGCATTTCCGAGATCAGGTCAGTCATTGATCCGACGACCGCCGAAGGGCAACGGGCAGAAGATTAAAGAAGGAGAATTCAGAATTCAGAATTCAGGAGTCAGAATAGAGACGCGTTGCTTTCGTTTCTGACTCCTGAATTCTGAATTCTGACTACTGAAATTATGAGCACAGAAGTTGTGATGCCGCAGATGGGCGAGTCCATCGCCGAGGGCACGATCACGCGTTGGATGAAGCAGGTAGGCGAGCGCGTCGAGCGCGACGAGCCGCTGTTCGAGATTTCGACCGACAAGGTTGACGCCGAGATTCCCAGCCCTGCCGCCGGGACGCTGATCGAGGTCTTGTTCAAAGAGGGCGAGACGGTCGAGGTGAACAAGGTCGTCGCCTTTATCGGCGCGGAGGGCGAAACTGCCGCCGCCGCTCCCGCTGCGAGCGCGCAACCTGCGGCGAGCGCACCCGCCGCTCCGGCGTCTTCAACGGCTGCCGCCGCGCCCGCCGCGCAGGCCGCAGTCGAATCCGCACCGCCGCCCGCACCGGCTCAGCCGGCGGCGACACAACCGGCAGCCGCACCACAGGCGTCCGCCCCGCAGCCGGCTTCCGGCCAGACGGCGGAAGTGGCGGGCAGAAGTTACGACTCGGAGCGCCCGGGCGCGAAGGCCGAAGGCCAGTCGCTCACACAGTCGGCGGGCGAAGGTGGTAACGGCGGCGCGCAAACGGTTGACGCTTCGACGGGCGCCAACGGCGGCGCACAGTCGGTCGAGGATTTGCGCCGCACGAAGTCCAGCCCGCTCGTGCGCAACATCGCGCGCGAACACAACATAGACATCACGCGGCTCGAAGGCACCGGGATGAGCGGGCGCGTCACCAAAAACGACATCCTCAGCTTCATCGAATCGGGCGCGCCGCAGCAGCCGCAGCCCGCCGAGGCGCGCGCCCCGCAGCAGCAGCCGCCGCAACAGCAACCCGCCATCCAGACGCCGCCCGCGCAGCAAGCCCCGCCGCACGTGCAGCCGGGTGCGGGCGACCGCGT
>DASQDV010000366.1:0-1704 GCA_035633995.1 Pyrinomonadaceae bacterium
CACGCGCGGCACGAGCTACGGCGCGCCCACCGAATTAGAGATCGAGATGGCGGAAGAGATCGCGGACGCCGTCCCTTCAATCGAGATGGTGCGGATGGTGAACAGCGGCACGGAGGCGACGATGTCTGCGATTCGCCTCGCGCGCGGCGTGACGGGGCGCACGAAGCTCGTCAAGTTCGAGGGCTGCTATCACGGGCACGGCGATTCGATGCTCGTGCGCGCAGGCTCGGGCGTCGCCACGCTCGGACTGCCCGACAGTCCCGGCGTCCCGCCCGCGCTCGCCGCAGAGACTCTGACCGTTCCCTTCAACGATGCGGAAGCGCTCGCGCGCGTCTTCGACGAGCACGGCGCGCAGATTGCCGCCGTCATCATCGAACCCGTCGTCGGCAACATGGGCTGCGTCCCGCCGCGCGAGGGCTACCTGCAACAGGTGCGCGACATCACCGCGCGCCACAGCGCCCTGCTCATCTTCGACGAAGTGATGACCGGCTTTCGCCTCGCGCGCGGCGGCGCACAGGAGTTGTACAACGTCGCGCCCGACATCACGACGCTCGGCAAGATCATCGGCGGCGGCCTGCCCGTCGGCGCTTACGGCGCGAGCCGCGACATCATGCGTCGCATCGCGCCCGCAGGCACCGTCTACCAGGCGGGCACGCTCTCCGGCAACCCGCTCGCCATGACCGCCGGGCTGACGACGCTTCGACGCCTGCGCGACCCGGCCGTTTACGCGCAACTCGAACGCGCGGGCGCGCGCCTCTGTGCCGGACTCACAGACGCCGCGCGCGAAGCCGGAATCGAAACCACGACCAACCGCGTCGGCTCGATGTGGACGACCTTCTTCACGGGCGACGCCGTCTCCGATTGGACGAGCGCGGGCAAAAGCGACCGCGACCTCTACGGCAAGTTCTTCCACGCGATGCTCGGCGAGGGCGTCTATCTCGCCCCTTCGCAGTTCGAGGCGGGCTTCATCGGCCTCGCGCACACGGACGACCTGCTCGACCGCACAATCGCCGCCGCGCGCGCCGCCTTCGCAGGGCTGGCGAGATGATCGCGCGCGTTAATCTGAGTGCGCGTTAACCTTCGTTGCGTTTGTCGTGCGGTCGGCTTCGATTAAGATAATTTCATGTCTCTCCAACTCGGCGGTCTCTCCGCCATCGAACTGGCGTTTTTGGGCAGCGCCGTCACGCTGTTCTCGACCAGCCTCGGCGCGCTGCCCACGCTCTTTGCCCGGCGCGTCTCCGAGCGCACGCAGGACATGTTGATGGGTTTCAGCGCGGGGGTGATGCTGGCGGCCACCTGCTTCTCGCTGCTCACGCCTTCGCTCCGTTTCGCCGTCGAACGGAGCGGCAACAAGATTTCTTCCGGCCTTCTGGTGGGCGCGTGCGTGCTTCTCGGCGCGGCTTTTCTTCACGCCTGCGACCGCTACATCCCGCACGAGCATTTCATCAAGGGACGCGAAGGCGGCCCGCCGAGCGTCCGGCTCAAGCGCATCTGGCTGTTCGTCTTCGCCATCACTTTGCACAACTTCCCGGAAGGGCTGGCGGTGGGCGCGGGCGTCGGCAGCCTCGATGCGGCTGTCGCGACGCCGATTCTCGTCGGCATCGCGTTGCAGGACATTCCCGAAGGCTTCGTGGTCGCGCTCGCCCTGACCGGCGTGGAGTACACGCGCGGGCAGGGGTTATTCGTCGCCTTCATCACGGGGGT
>DASQDV010000367.1:0-9300 GCA_035633995.1 Pyrinomonadaceae bacterium
CGTAAGCCTGTTTGGAGGGCGTGTCGAAGACGGGCCCGAAGACTGCGAAGTCAGCGTCGCTCGCGCTGGCGGCGCGCGCCTCTTCGAGCGAGTGGGTGGAGACGCCGATGAGAAAGCCCTGCGGGGCGATGTCGCGCACGATGAGAGGATCGAGCGAGCGCGTCGTGAGATGTACGCCGTCGGCGCGAGCGGCGAGCGCGATGTCGGCGCGATCGTTGACTAGGAGGCGCGTCTCGCTGCCGCGCGTGAGTTCGGCGGCGCGGCGCGTTAGTTCGTAGAGGACGCGCGGGCGCATCTGTTTTTCGCGCAGTTGGACGAGCGAGACGCGCGCCATGACGCACGCGCCGACGAGCGCGTAGAGGCGCGTGAACTCTGCGCTCGACGAGTTGGTGTCGGCGTTCGTGCGCCCGTCAGTGATCAGATACGTGATCGGCGTGGTCAGGTCGAGCGGCATGAGACGAAGTCGGCGCGGTCGGCGCGCTGCCTCCGGCGGCGGCGGCGTGGCCGTCGAGCGCGCGCACGGTGCGCCCGAAGTTGGCGATCTCCCAGAAGGCGAGCGCGAAATTGACGAGGCCGAGTCCGGTGACAGCCCCGCGCACCCAGCCGGAAGCGACGGTCTGTTGCAGGCCGTAGAAACCCGTCTTCTGCACGGCGTAGAGGAGGAAAAAATTGTCGCCCCAATCGCTCAGCCCGAACGGATGCACCCACGGCAGAAACGTCAACACGATGCCCGCTTCGAGGCACAGGATGATGTAGAAGATAACGGTTAATCTGGCAGACATAAACTCAAGCGACAAATGACAAGTGACAGGATAGAACAGTAAATCGTGAATCGTAAATCGTAAACAGAGAAAACCGTCTCAGTCTGTTTACGATTTACGATTCACGATTCGCGGCTTTTTAGCTTGCCGCACGTCACTTGTCACTCGTCACTGTTTTCTTCGTTTGCAGGTCGCGCAGTCTGGCGGCGACGCCGCGATAGTTGACATCCGTGCCGTAAACTTCGGAGAAGACTTCGATGGCGCGTTCGAGGTCGCCCATCTGCTCGTAGGCCGTGCCGAGTTCGTAGCGCAGCGCCTGGTACTCGTCTTCGCTGTGGCCGGGCGTGTCCAGTCCCTTTTTGAACCACATCGCGGCGGGGCGCGGCATATCTTTCTGCATGAAACAATGGCCGAGCAGGTTGCAGCACTGGAGGTAGCGCGGCGTGCCGTCCAGCGGCGCGGCGAGCGCGATGGCCGCCTGCAATTCCTCGACGGCCTGATCCACCAGCCCCATCTCGCGGTAAGCGAGGCCCGTGTTGTAATGCGTCTCGTAATCTCCGGTGGACGCGGGCGCGTTCGCTTCGTCTTCGTCGCGAAACTCGTCGAACATGTCTGCGAGGTCGGGATGGAGACCCTGCTGCTGCGGCGGCGGCTGTTGTTGTGGCTGCGGCGCGGGCGGTGCGGGCTGCGCGTGGACGACTGGCGGCGCGGCCTCTTCTTCTACCTCCGGCATCGGCGAAATGAACATGCGTTCGCCGAGTTCGACTTCTTCCGCCGCCTCCTCTTCAATCGGCGCGAAGCTCTCAAACTCGGCGGACGAGAGGCCGGAGCCGCTTGAAAGAGCGCCCAACCTGTCCGCCTCCTCGGGAAGCTGGAGGCGACGCAGGCTGATCTCTTCGTTCGCGCCGTACTGGCGTTCGAGCATGTCGAGCGTGTCGCGTGCGATGTCGGAATAGCCCTGCGCGAGATAGTAGTCCACGCTTTCGAGTTCCTGCGCGAGCAACAACTTGACGCGCCCTTCGCCCGTCTCCTTTTCCGGCGCCAGAGCGGACGCGTCGAACGCGCCGAGGTCGGACATCTCGAAAGCGGGCGGCCTCGTCTGAGACGCGCCCGCAGACCACGACGCGCTTTCAGCGTTCGCCAAGTCTTCGTTGAGGTCGGCGAAGGACGAATTGGGATCAATAGGGAGCGGCGCAGAGGTCGCTTCCGGCTGCGCTTCCGCTTCCGTTTGCGCTTCCGGCATGGCGACGGAGTTCCATTCGAATGCGCCCGCGTCGTTCGCCTCAAAGCTCACGGGGGTCGTCTCGGTGGCGGCGAAAGGATCGCTGCCGCGCTCGATGACGTTCTCGAAGGTCGGGACTTCGAGCGCGGGCGGCGCGACAGGGGCGGCCTCGACCTTCTCTTCGATGGCCGGCTCGTACCACGTCGCCTCTTCCTCCGCATCTTCGGCGGGCGCGTCGCCGAGTTCGTGCAGGCGTTCGTGGTAGCTCTGGTCGAAGGGCACGAGGCGCACGAGGTGTTCGAGAGCGCGGCGCTCCTCGCCGTGAAGATTGTGCGTCTGCGCCGCTTCGGCGAGCCGTTCGAGCGTAACGCGCATGCGGTCGTCGTCGCGCTGCCAGGTGTAGATGCGCAACAGGAGACGGAGGGCTTCGATCTGTTCGGGGTCGCGCGCGAGCGCTTCGTTCAGGAGCCCGAGCAGTTTTTGTTCCTGTCGCCCGGCGAGCGCCGGTTCGGTCGTGCGCGCCAGCACGCCGACGGCAGCCGTCACGTCGCCGCGCCGCAGGTAGAGTTGCGCGACTTCAAAGAGTTGCGGGTAGTTCGACGCTTCGAGTTCGACGAGGGCGAGCGTCGAACGCTCGGCGGCGGGCGCGTCCTCCGCTTCGATGTAGGCGCGCGAAAGCATCGCGTGCAACTCCACGTCTTTCGGTTCTTCCGAGACGGCCTGTTCGAGCACCGCCGCCGCTTCATCGGGCGCGCCGAGTTGGGAATGCGCGGCCACCAGCCCGTGCAGCACGGCGTGGTTGAGCGGGCGGATTTCGTGCGCCTGCGTGTAAGCTTCGAGGGCGCGTGCGGCGTCGCCGAGCGCGAGCAGGCGTTCGCCCGCTTCGGTGAAAGCGTCCGCCGCCTCTTTGCGCAAGTTTTCGGCGAGGAAGCCCTGACCGAGCCGGAGGCGTATCTCGACGTTATTGGGTTCGAGGTCGGCGCTGCGCCTGAGCGCTTCGAGCGAATCGCGCATCCGCCCGGCGCGCGCGTAGGCTTCGGCGATGGCGAGATATTGTTCGCGCGCTTCGACGAAATGCCCCTGCTGCTCGTAGAGCACGGCGAGACGACCGGCGACGACGGGCAGATTCGGATCGAGGCGGGAAATCTTTTTGTAGACGGCGATGGCTTTGAGCGTAAAGCCCTGTTCGCGGTAGTGGTCGGCGACGAGTTGGAAGCACTCGATGGCGTCTTCCGTCTTCTTGGTGCGCGCGTAGAGATCGCCGAGCGTGTTGAGCGCGCTATAATCGTTGGGGTCGCGCTCGACGATGCGGCGGTATTCGGTGATGGCCGACGGAATCTTGCCTTGAGCAAGATACTTCTCAGCCGCACTGATGGCCTTTGCTTTATCGAATCCCATCGGGAAAATTGTTTCGTGTCCGCGTCGCGCGGAAGGGGGTGGGCTGTCTTTAGACGCCAATGTTCCGCTCAAACCGTCTCGCACCCGGCTCGCACACAACAGGTCGGTGGCGGGCAGATTTTACGCTAACATGCGCCGACAACGAGTGTCAACGGAACTGTTTTTCCACGCGGGCGCGCCGGGCGACACGACCCGCCACGCGCCGCTGCTCCGGCTCGCCGAGGCGACGGCCTTCTGCGGCCTCCTGCTCTACGCAGTCTTCGCGCCGCATTCGATTGCCGGGGCGTGGATCGCGCTCTCGGTCTCCATCGCGGGCTGGCTTGCGCGCACCGTCATCCGCCGCCGCGCAAATCTGCGCCGCACGCCGCTCGATCTACCCCTCTGGCTCTTTTACGCGTGGAGCATCCTCTCAGCCCTCGTCTCCGCCGAGCCGCGCATCAGCCTTCTGAAACTCATCTCGGTCAGCACCTTTCTCATCTTCTACCTCGTCGGGTCGCTGACGAACGCGCGCCGCGCCGCCCTCGTCGCCACGCTGATGATCGCTTCGGGCGCGGCGGGCGCGCTCTGGAGCGCGTTTGAAGTGGTGCGCGGGCGCGGGCTGGTCGTTGACGAAATCGCGCCGGACAGCCCCTTGCGCGCGCCGCCGTTCGGCGTTGCGGCGGGCGACGCGATCTGGCGTGTGAACGGACGCCGCGTCAACTCCGTAGCCGAAATCGATCAAGCCATGCGGGACACCCCGGCTGGCGAACCTCTCGAACTGAGTCTATTTTCGCGCGGCGAACAGGTCGAGCGCGCAGGGGCACTCGTGCCGACCGGGACGCAGTCGAGCGCGCAGCCTTCCGGCCTGCGGGGCACGCGCCGCTCGCACCGCTTTCGCGCCTCCGGCTGGACGCGCCACTACCAGACTTTCGCCGAGACGCTGCAAATCCTCGCCCAACTCGCGCTCGGCTTCGCGCTCGCACACTGGCAGCGTCGGCGCACCGCCACCGCCGCCGCACGCCCGCGCCTGCGCTTCGCGCTCTATGTTGCGGCCTTCCTCCTGCTCGCGGCGGGCATCACGCTGACGGCGATGCGCACGGCGCTCGTCGCCTTCGCCGTCGGCGCTGGTCTGGTCGTGTGGCGCGCACAGGGGAGCGTGCGTGCGCGCCTGGTCGTCTCTGCCGTCGTCGCCGTCGCCGTCGCGCTCGGCGCGTTCGCCGTGTGGCGCACGCGCGCGGAGGGCGCGCTTCGTTTGCAGGACGACAGTTCGCGCCTGCGTCTCGCGGTCGCGCGCGTCGCGCTCGCGCGCATCCCTTCGCGCCCCGTCTTCGGACACGGCATGGACGCCGTCAAACAACACTGGACGGAGTGGGGGTTTCCCGGCGACGTGCAGATTCACACGCACTCGACGCCCATCCAACTCGCCTTTGATCGCGGCCTGCCCGCGCTCCTGCTCTGGCTCTGGCTGCTCGCTGCCTTCTGGCTCACACTCGCGCGCGGCGAGCGACACTTTCGTTCTGCGCCCGGCGACGCCGACGCACACGGCCTGCTGCTCGGCGCGACCGGCGCGCTCGCAGGCTTCTTCGCCAGTTCGCTCGTCAACTACAACTTCGGCGACGCCGAGGTTGCGCTCGTGCTCTGGTGGCTGATGGGGACGGTGGTGTGTATTGTTGACCAAAAGCGCCTTGCGAACGAGTAAGGAATAAAACTTTCATCGCAGAGGACGCGGAGGACGCAGAGAGGTAAGAAATAATGAATGCGCGACGATGAAGGCAGAATGAAAGCAGCCGCGCGCCTGCCTGCTGTTCTGATTCATCGTTCATCGTTCCGCCTACATCGTTCTCCCCTGTGTCCTCCGTGTGCTCTGCGGTTAGTGTCTTTCGGCTTCTATGGCATTAGCTTTGAGAGCGCGCATGTTGCAGTAAAAACGGTTTCACTTCGGGGAAGCACAGGCGCGTGCCGCGCCACGCGTGATCGCGCAGGCCGTCAATCGCCGTCCACGTCGGGTGGTAACGCGCGTAAATCCAGTCGGCTTGCGGGTCGCCCCAACTGCCGTCGGCGTTCTGGCAGGCGAGCAGGTAATCCATGCCTTCGCCGATCAGCGGGTGGTCGTCCGTGAGTTTGAACGCCTTGAGCGCGTCGAGTATTTCGCCGAGCATCTCCGCGTCTTCGAGCGCAATCGCCTCATGCACGCACGACTTCATAAAGTCGAACTCGGCGGGCAACCAGCGCGGCGAGAGTTGGTAGAGGTCGTAATCGTTGAGCGTGTAGACGATGTGCGTGACGGCGAAGACGGCGTCGTAAAAGTCCCGGTTGCGATCCTCTTCGCGCCCGCGATAGGGGCGCATCGAAGGCAGCCAACGCAGCACATCCGCGTAACGCCCGCTCGCCGTCACGCCGTAAGATTCGCCCGCGTAGGTGCGCATCAACGCGTCGTACCAGACGGCGTAGCGCGTCAAATACTCCAACTTCCGGCGGCACTCCCGGCAACGCCTGCGCCCGCGCTCGTTCCAGAAGCCGCACGCGCCGCACGCGTCCGGCACGTCTGCGGGCGGCGCTTCGACGCGCGGGTCGAACGAAAGATAATCGCGCGGCTCGAAGCGCGCGGCCGCGCGCCTGATCTGCTCTTTGAGTTGCGGAGCGGCGAGGCCGAGACAATCGGCGGAGTGGCTGCCGTGTATAAAGTCCAGAATCGTTTCGACACCCGCGCCGGGCGGGAGCGCGGGGCGGTCGCGCCGCCACCGGCGGGCACGCTCGCGTCCCATCCGCCGCGCCGTGCGACTGAGCGCCGGGTCGAGAGATGTCTCCGCGATGAAGTAGAAACAACTTATCAAATCGCTGCCGTATGCAGCGAAGTGCTCCGGCTCGCAGGCCACCCCGTAGATGAACTCCAACCCGCGCCGGACTGCGCGCACGCGTCGTCGGGCGTCCGCGGTTTTTCGCAGGCTTTGTGCAGTAAGTTTGTTTCGCATTAGTCTGTCGAATCTCCGTCGATCCGGTTGACGTTTGCGAGGTGAACAAAAAAGCGGCGGAAGCTGTGCCGGGTTCAAATCACGTCGGCGAAATTCTTGCGCGTCTTGGCGAACCACCAGTAGCCGAGGATGAAGACGACGAGGGCGAACAGCGTGAAGTAAGCCAATCCGAGCCAGTCGGGCGCGACGCCTTCGAGGACGATACGGCGGTAGTTGCGCACAAGCGGCGTGAACGGGTTGGCGTTGATGTAGGGCTGGTAGCGCGGCGGCACGATCTGTTCGGGGTAGATGATCGGCGTCAGAAACATCCACGCCACGAGCACGAGCGAGACGACCTGCCCCGTGTCGCGCAAAAAGACGCCGAGCGAAGCGACGAGCCACGCCGCGCCGAGCATCAACATGACTTGCGGCACGACGAGCACGGGCAGCCACAGGAGCGTCGGGTGAAGCTGGCGCTGGATGACGAGCGTGGCCGCAAGCAGCACGATAGTCCCGAACATCTGCGTCGTCAGCGCCGCGAGCACCTGCGCGACCGGCAGGGCTTCGAGCGGAAACACGACGCGCTTGACGAGGTTAGCGTGCGCGACGATGACGCCCGAAGCGACCTGCAAGGAATCCTGAAAGGCCGTCCACGGCAAAAGCGCGCAGAAGAGATAGAGCGCGTAGTCCCACGCCGTCCCGCGCTCGCCGAAGCGCGCGCCGAAGATGCCCGCGAAGATGAACGTGTAGATCGAGATCATCACGGCGGGCGTCAGCATCGCCCACAGCACGCCGAGCGCCGACCCGCGATAACGCGCCGCCAACTCGCGCCGCACCAGCGAGCGAATCAACTCTGCGCGCCCCGGCAACTCCCACAAAGGCCGCCACACCAACCGCCGCGAATCCTGCGCCGAGATCATGCGCGCCATTGTAGTTTGTCTGTTGTCAGTTGTCAGTCGTCAGTTGTTTTTATACTTCGCGCGCGGCAGGTTAGAGCCGCCGGAGTTTAACCCGGCCAAAGGACATAACAACCGGCAACGGACGACGGACAAACTAACAGTTTGCCCTCGCGTGGCTTTTGCGCTAGGGTTTCAGCCATGAGCACGGCATTGCGCGTCGAAGGGGTGGCGAAGCAATATCGCATCTACGACCACCCGAGCGACCGCTTGAAAGAAACTCTGACGCGCGGTTGGCTGAAGCGACACCGCGAGTTCTGGGCGCTGCGTGAAATCAGTTTCGAGATCGAGCGCGGCACGACCACAGGCATCGTCGGGCCGAACGGCAGCGGCAAGTCAACGCTGCTGCAAATCATCACCGGCACGTTAGAGCCGACGCACGGCGACGTGCAGGTCGAAGGACGCGTCGCCGCGCTGCTCGAACTCGGCGCGGGCTTCAACCTCGAATTCACCGGTCTCGAAAACATCTACATGAACGCCGCGCTGCTGGGTTTCTCGCGCAGCCAGACGGACGCGCGGCTCGAACGCATCGAACGCTTCGCCGAGATCGGCGACTTCCTGCACCAGCCCGTCAAGACCTATTCCTCCGGCATGTACGTGCGGCTCGCCTTCGCCATCGCCGTTAACACCGACCCCGATATTCTCGTCGTTGACGAGGCACTGTCGGTCGGCGACACGATCTTTCAACACCGCTGCGTGCGGCGCATCAAGGAGATGCAGGCGGCGGGCACGACCATCCTCTTCGTCTCGCACGAGCCGACGCTTGTGCGCGCGCTCTGCTCGCGCGCGATCCTGCTCAACGCGGGACAGATGATCGCCGACGGCACGCCGATGGAAGTCCTCAACCGATACCAGCGCGTCATCATGGCGCGCGAGGAGGTTTACGACACTAACAGCGGCGGCGGCGACGCCGCAGCGAGCGCGGCGCAGGCGCTTGAGAATGCTGCCCACGAAAATGAGGGCGCGGCTGAGGGCAGCGGCGACGATAGCGCGATGAACGTCGCGGCGGCGGGCGTGCGTGGCGGTGCATCGTTAAATGGAGTTGTGCGCCGGCCTTTGCAGTATTCTTATCGACATGGAAACGGGCGTGCGGAAGTGGTCGGCGCGGAGTTGGTTGACGGGTCGGGTCGCACGGTCGAGTTGATCGAGACGGGCGATGCGGTGGCGGTGCGTCTGAGCGTGCTGTTTCACGAAGACGTGGCCGAACCTGTGTGCGGGTTTATGATTCGCAACCGGCACGGCATCAACGTCTATGGCACGAACACGGAGCAGCGCGGGCGACCGCTCGGCGCGGCGCGGCGCGGAGAGATCGTCGAGGCCACCTTCACATTCAACTGCTGGCTCGGCCAGGAGCATTATTTCGTCTCGGTCGCCGCGCACACGCCCGACGGCGAAGCGTTCGATTGGCTCGACGGCGTGATCTTCTTTCGCGTCTCCTGCGCGGTGGAGATGGAGGGCATCGCGAATCTCAACGCCGAAGTTTCGACGCGCCGCGTGCGTGGCGAGGCGGGCGACGGGCGCACGGTGGCGGCGACAGAGGCGGGCGACGGCGAGGCGCAGGGCGAGAGTTTGAGCGGGCGCGCGCATGAGGCGACCGAGAAGGCGCGCGCGTTGAAAGCCTGAGCGAAAATTCGATGATCGAAGTTGACGACACGAAATCCGGTGCGAACGACGTTGCGGCGGAGCGACACGCGCGCGGCGCGGAGAGCGAGGCGGCGACGCGCGACGGCGCAACTTCCGGCGCGAGCGACGCGCAAGAAGACGGCGCCGCTGCGACCCCGCGCGCGAGGCCGCTCGTGCTGCATCGCAGTGTGCGTGTGGGCAGCAAGGATCAGTATCATGTCGATGAACTGTTGCAGTATCACGACCGGCAGTTCATCGAACAGGTCTACCGTGCGATTCTGCGGCGCAGCCCGTCTCCCCCGGAAGCGGCGCGCGAGTTGGACGAGTTGCGCGGCGGGCGTGCGAGCAAAGTGGAGATCATCGAGCGCGTGTGGTCGTCTGCGGAGGCGCAGGCGGGCGGCGCGGGGCGC
>DASQDV010000368.1:0-2018 GCA_035633995.1 Pyrinomonadaceae bacterium
GCCTACGAAGTCAGCCCGCTCGAAGACGAGACGCTCAAGGGCTACCGCGTGCATCGCCTGCCGATCACCACTCTGAACTTGCGCGCGCTGCAAGAGGCGCAGGTGAAACTGACGCGCAAGGAGATGGATCGCTGCAAAAACTTCTTCGCGCTCGGCGTGCTCTACTGGCTCTACGACCGCCCGATGGAGCCGACGCTCGAATGGATCGAAACGAAGTTTAAGAAATTGCCCGAAGTGGCGCGCGCCAACGTCGTCGCCCTGCGCACGGGCTACAACTTCGCCGACACGACCGAAGTTTTCACCACGCACTACAGCGTCAAGAAGGCCGCGATTGCGCCGGGCAAGTATCGCAAGATCACGGGCAACGAGGCGACCGCCATCGGCTTCGTCGCCGCCTCGCAACTTTCGGGTCGCCCACTCTTCTACGGCTCTTACCCGATCACGCCCGCCTCCGACATTCTGCACGAACTCGCGCGTCACAAGAATTTCGGCGTCAAAACTTTTCAGGCCGAAGACGAGATCGCGGCGGTCTGCGCGGCCATCGGCGCGTCCTTCACAGGCCACATCGGCCTGACCGGCACGTCCGGCCCCGGCGTCGCGCTCAAGCAGGAAGCCATCGGCCTCGCCGTGATGACCGAACTCCCGCTCGTCATCGTCAACGTGCAGCGCGGCGGCCCTTCGACCGGCCTGCCGACGAAGACCGAGCAGGCCGATCTCTTTCAAGCCGTCTGGGGCAGAAACGGCGAGTGCCCTGCGGTCGTCGTCGCGCCCTCGACGCCCGCCGACTGTTTCCACATGGCGGTCGAAGCCGTGCGCCTCGCCTTCAAGTACATGACGCCCGTGTTCTACCTCTCCGACGGTTATCTCGCCAACGGCGCGGAGCCCTGGGCGTTGCCGGCGATTAGCGACCTGCCGGAGATCGAAGTGAAATTCGCAGACAACCCCGAAGGCTTCCTGCCCTACGCGCGCGACGAGCAGACGCTTTCGCGCCCCTTCGCCGTTCCGGGCACGCCCGGCCTCGAACATCGCGTCGGCGGCATCGAGAAGCAGCACCTGACGGGCAACGTCAACTACGACCCGGAGAACCACGAGTTCATGGTCAGACTCCGGCAGGAGAAAGTTGACCGCGTCGCCAGTGATATCCCCGACGTGGAAATCTTCGGTGAGCCGACGGGCAAAGTGCTCGTGCTCGGCTGGGGTTCGACCTACGGGTCGATCACTTCAGCCGTCGAACGCTTGCAGCGCGAAGGCCGCTCGGTTTCGAGCGCGCACCTGCGTTACCTGAATCCCTTCCCGAAAAATCTGGGCGCGGTGTTGGCGAGCTTCGAGCGCGTCATCATCCCCGAAATGAATCTAGGCCAACTCGCAACCATGATCCGCGCGAAGTATCTGGTTGATGCGATCACTTTTTCTAAAGTCAAAGGCCGCCCGTTCCAGATACGCGAGATCGTCGAGAAGGTCGAGGAGTACCTGTAAGACCTGCGTTTGCGCAGGAGAGATATCGAACCAGCCGGGCAAAACGGCAAGAGCAAAAAGAGATAAATTATGAGCACTAATGGAAACGGCAGTAACGGCGACGCGCCGAAAGTGACAGAGACGCAGGCGCGCAGCATCGGCGGGAACGTTTCGGGGAGCGGCCCTTCGCCGGAGAGCGAGCCGGGGTCGGTTGTGGCGGGCGCGGCCGCGCCTCCGCCCGCGCAGTTGAAGAAGGCGGATTTCGTGTCGGGTCAGGAAGTGCGCTGGTGTCCGGGCTGCGGCGACTATTCGATCCTGAACAACGTGCAGAAGGTGATGCCCGAACTCGGCATCCCGCGCGAGAAGATCGTCTTCGTCTCAGGCATCGGCTGCTCCTCGCGCTTCCCCTACTACATGAACACCTACGGCTTCCACTCGATTCACGGGCGCGCGCCCGCAGTCGCCACCGGCATCAAGGCCGCGAACCCCGAACTCAGTGTGTGGGTCGTCACGGGCGACGGCGACGCGCTCTCCATCGGCGGCAACCATTTCATGCACGCCAT
>DASQDV010000369.1:0-3484 GCA_035633995.1 Pyrinomonadaceae bacterium
TTCGCGCATCCGGGCGTTCGCGCCCCGCAGAGAGTTGTGCCTCCTGTGCCCGCCCGCTCTCAATAACTCTTCATGCGCTCGCTGCCGAGTTGTTCCATGACGCGTTCGGCCTCCTGCGCGTCGAGGCGGCGCAGCAGGAGCAGCGTGTCGAGCAACATGCGGTCGCTCCACTGGCGGTGCGTCTGCATCCCGATCAACTCTTTGGCCTTCGCCACAAGTCGAGTTTTGAGCGCGGGGTCGCCGAGTTCGACCAACCCCTGCAAGGCTTTGTATTGCAGCAGCGACGACTCGTGATCGAGATAATTCGTGAACAACTCGCGCAACTCCGCGCGCTCCTTGATGCGGCTCGTCAGCCCGCTCATGGCGTTTGCGCGCACGACCATCTTCTTGTCGTTGCGTGCGGCGTTAAGGAGCAATTCGTAAACTTCTGCGTCGCCCGCGCGCTTCGAGAGCGCGTTGGCCGCGCGCATCCGCACGATGTCGCTGCGGTCGTTCTTCAACGCGTCGGCGAGCGCGCGGCGGACGTTCGGATCGTCCGAGTATTTCGCAATCGCGCCGATGATGTGCATCCGCACGAGATCGTTCTGTTCGGTGGCAAGGACGCGCAGCAGCGCATCACGCACGCCTTTGTCGGCGGCGTATTGTTTGGCGATGGCGCGCACGGCGGTCATGCGCACGACGCCGTTGCCCGACCCCGTCTCGATTGACTTCATAAAAGCGTCGCGCACTTCCGGCTCGCCGGCATAAGGCACGAGCGCGCGCGCGGCGGTCATCTTCACGGTGCCGTTCTGCTCGCCGTTCAAAGCCTCGATCAAAGCCTGTCGCACCTGCCGGTTCGAGACGTAGAGCGTGAGGTCGCGCGCCGATTCCGTGCGCGTCGCGGAACGCTCTCCGGCCTTCAACGCGCCGAGCATCTGTGCGACCGTGCGGCCGCGCGAGAGGCGAACGCTGCCCGTCACGTCAGAGATTTGGATGGGCGCGTCGCCCGTCCCCACCTTCGCGCGAAAGTCTGCGCGATTCATCTCGCCCTCGACCGAGACGTTCGCCAGTTCGACGTAAACCTTTCCCTTGATACCGCGCGTCTGCAAGTCCGCGTTTACGTCGTCCATGAAGCGCAGGGCGACTTTGCCGCTGACCTGCTCGACGCGCACGCCGCTCGCGCCGAGACGCGACATGTTCAGCGTGACCGAACCGCTCACCCCCGCCACCGTCGCAGACCCGGCCGCCTGCGCGACGCCGACGCTGCCGCTCACATTGCTCAGATGAATCGCGCCGTCGAGTTCGCCGACGCGGACGTTCCCGCTCGCGCCCTTCACGGTCAACTCGGAGCGGCGCGGCAACTTCAACCAGACGCGATAACTCGTGCGGTCGAAGTTCATCCCGTCGCCTCTCTGCCGTGCCTCGCCGCGCACGGCGAGACTCGAAGGTGACTGTTCGACGCTCAGTTTGCGCGGATTCGGATCGCGTGAATAGCTCGTGATGCGCAGTTCGGCGGCGTTGCCCTCGGTCGTCTCCACGTCAATCGAGCCGTTGATGTTCGAGAGTTCGACGCGCGCCCCCGCAGAGAGTTGGTAAGTCTGTCGCAACTCCTCGCGCTCCGTGCTCTCGCCTTCATCGTCGTCGAACCAGTAGCCGCCCGTGTCTATGTTCATCTCGGGCAGATTGATGTTGATGTCCGGCAGGTCGATGTTGATGTCGGGGATAACGATAGGTTCGATGACGGGCATCGGGATGGCGAGCGACCATTCAGGCGGCTCGACCCTGATTTCGGTAGCGACTTTCACGCCGGAAGTCCTGGTTTTAGCTTTCTCTTTTTCCTGCGCCCCGGCGGCCTGCCAGCCCGCGAAGGCGAGCACCAACGCGGCGACGGCGAAGGAGAGGGCGGCGCTCAATAGTTTGCGTTTCATCTCTGGTTTACCTCGAAGAATTTACTGCTGGCATGAAGTGGATTGCCCCGACGCGAGTTTGGTCAGGTGGACGGTCTGGCCGAAGGAGTCGAGCGTGATCTGCGCGCCGCCGTCGCCCTGCTTGACCACGACGCGACGGTTGAGGCGCATGCCGCCGCCCGCCAGCGTCTCGGTGGTGACGGGGAAAGTTGTGACCGCGTCTTTGTTGTAAGAGTCGAGGATGGCCGTAAAACCGGGCGACGTTTCGGGAATCGCCATGATGACGCGGCCTTCCATTGATTTCAGCCGGTAGCGACCCTGCGGGCGAATCGCGCCCACGAAGTTGATGTCGGCATCTGTCGTCGAAGCTTCCACGTCGCCCTCGACGCCGCCGAGCACAATTCCGCCGCGCGCGTTCGAGGCGTCAACGCGCCCCTTGATGCACTGGAGGTTGATGTCGCCGTTGAGGGACGTGGCGCGCACGTCGCCTCCGGTGCGGCGGACGCTGATCACGCCGCTCGTCGCGACGATATAGACGAGACCTTCGACGCTGTCCACGTTGATGTTGCCCGAACGCGCGCGGACTTCGAGCGCGCCGACGCGTGCGACGGTGATGTTGCTGCTGCCGCTTGAGATCGAGACCGGGCCGTCGATGTCCGAGATGTTCACATCGCCGGAGCGCACTTCGATGGTTTCGAGTTTCGCGTAGCGCGGCATCCTCACGTGCAGGCTGATGCCGCTGTTGCTCTCGCCGCTGCCCACTGCCGTGCCCGCGCCCGTGCCGACACCTGTGCCGACGCCGCGCGCCGCACTTTTCACAGCACTTCTCAAAGTGCTTCTCGCCGTACCGGACGAGGGCTGACCCGGCTGCGCGGGCGGTGCGCCGACGACGATCTCAGGTGCGATAACCACGTCCGGTATGGGCACGATAATGACGTTGCTGTTGTTGTCATTGTCGTCGTCATCATCGCCCGAAGGCTTGGTCTTGACGGGCTTCGCGGGCTTGGGCTTCGGCGCGGGCGGCGCGCCGCCCTGCACCTGCGGGGCGGGGTTCGGGTCGTTCGGCGGTTTGGGAGTCGGGTTCATCGTGTAGATGCGCGGGTTGATGTTGATCTCCGGCGCGTTATAGATGAAGGGGAACGGCGTGCGCTGGCCGGGACGACCGGGCACGGTGAGCGTCAGCAAGGACTGCGTGGCCGCAGGGTCGGCGGTCATCTCGACCTGCACGGCCTCCGCGCCCTTATCGCTCGTCGCCGTTGCCTCGACCGTGTCCCGATCCCAGCCCATGATCGTGATGCGCCCGTAGCGATTGCTGATGGCAACACGGCTGCCGCGCTCTAATTTGATCTGCACGCGCCCCGACTGGTTGTTGATGGCAACCGAGCCGCCGCCCGAGGCCGGAGGCTGCCCCTCCTGCGCGCGCGTGTTTGTTCTGAGCGCCGTGCCGTGAAGGACGGCGACGGCGACGATGATTGCGGTTAGAGTTTTCTTATTCATAACACTTTAAGACCTGAAAAGGCGTTTGAGTTCCAACTTCAAGAGAGATGAAATTCTTCTTAATCTACGGCGGCCATTTCGCGCATCACTTCGACTTTTTT
>DASQDV010000370.1:0-7079 GCA_035633995.1 Pyrinomonadaceae bacterium
GCCGCCCGCCGCCACCCTTAAAACCGACGATCCTTTCGTCGGCATGAAGATCGGACCCTATCGAGTCATAGAAGAGATTGGTCATGGCGGCATGGGAACCGTATTCCGTGCCGTGCGCGCCGACGACGCGTACCGGAAACAAGTGGCTATCAAGGTGGTTCGGCGCGGCATGGACCACGACTTCGTGCTCCAGCGCTTTCGCCACGAGCGGCAGATCATGGCCACTCTCGAGCACCCGAATATCGCTCACCTGCTCGACGGCGGCGCGACGGAGGATGGCCTGCCCTACTTCGTCATGGAGTACGTCCAGAAGGGCGAGCCGATTGATTCGTACTGCGACCGCGAGAAGCTCACCACCAAACAGCGGCTCGAGCTTTTTTGTACCGTCTGCTCTGCCGTGCAATCGGCTCACGAACGCCAGATCATCCATCGCGACATCAAGCCGGGAAACATACTGATCAATTCGCGCGGAGAGCCTAAACTCCTCGACTTCGGCATCGCCAAGATCCTCGACCCCGAACTCTCGACGAACACGATCAACGCTACCGCCACCGTACTCCGTCTGATGACTCCCGAGTACGCAAGCCCCGAACAAGTACGCGGCGAACCGGTTACACCCGCGAGCGACGTTTACTCTCTTGGCGTTCTCCTTTACGAACTGCTCAGCGGCCACCGTCCCTACCGGCTGAAGAGCCGGTCAGCGCATGAGATCGCCCAGGTAATCTGTGAGTCCGAACCGGAGCGGCCGAGTACGGCTGTGAACCGGACCGAGCTCGTGACTCGCGGCACTCTTCCGCCAATCACTCTGACACCCGAGGCGGTGGGCCGCGCTCGCCAGCTAACACCCGAGGATCTCCGGCGTACGCTCTGCGGCGACCTGGACAATATCATCCTGATGGCGATGCGGAAGGAGCCGTCGCGGCGCTACGGTTCGGTCGGCCAGTTCTCGGAAGACATCCGCCGCCACCTCGAAGGGCTGCCGGTCGTGGCGCGCAAGGACACGTTCCGCTACCGCGCGGGGAAGTTCGTCCGGCGCAACAAAGTCGGGGTGGCGGCGGCGGCGGTCGTGCTGCTGTCGCTTGTGGGCGGCGTCGTCGCCACCGTCTGGCAGGCGAGGCGCGCGACCGAACAGGCGAGGGTGGCCGCGCAGGAGCGCGACCGCGCCGAGCGGCGATTCAACGACGTGCGCCAACTCTCGAACGCGCTGTTGACGGACATCGCGCCGAAGATCGAACGGTTGCAAGGCTCGACCGAGGCCAGACAGGCTCTCGTCTTTCAATCTCTGAAATACCTTGACAGCTTGGCGCAAGAGGCCGGCGGCGACCTGCTATTGCAAAGCGAACTCGCTTCGGCTTACGAGAAGGTGGGCGACCTTCAAGGCAATCCGAGAAAGCCGAATCTGGGGGATTTTGCGGGCGCGATTGCGAGTTACGAAAAGGCGAATCACATTCGCCGGAATTTGCCGGACACGGCGGAACACGAACGCCTGCTCGCGGAGAATGTTCGCGGCCTGGCCGACATTCGCCTCACAAGTTACGACATCAAAGGCGCACTGCAAGATTACGCGGGCGCATCGAAGATTTACGAAAATCTCTTAACGAAGAATCCCGAATCTCACGACCTGCAAATGGCTTACCTGAAAACCAAATTAGAGCTCGCCGAAGTTTATGGGCAAAACAACTATCAATTCGACATGGCCGCGTCGTTGGCGCGCGAAATCGTCGCCGCGCTCGAACGGCTCGACCCGAACAGGCAGGAGACGCGGCTACTTTTGGCGACCGCTTATTCGCAGCTCGGGCATTCTTTATCGTGGGACAACAAACAATCGGAGGCCGAGACGGAAATGGCGAAGGCGACGGCGCTCGCCGATAAGTTAGCCGCCGAGAATCCGAACGACATGCACGTCCAGCAAACGGTCTATAGAGTTTACATGTCGGCGAGCATCATTAACGAACTCATCAACGACGAGCTTTCTTTGCAGTTCGCACACAAAGCCTTACGAATAGTTGAAAGGTCGGTCGAACGGGACGCGGCAGACGTGCAGGCGAAACAAAATCTGGCGAGGATACTTGCACGACTCGGCATGATCTATACGAATCTGAAAAGGGTCTCCGAAGCCATTGCGGCCCTCGAAAAAGCCGAAAAATTCTCCCTCGAAATTCTTGAGCGTGAACCCATGAACCGGGGTTATCAACACAATTTAGCCGTCATTTACACGCACTTCGGCTTAGCGAAATATGCGCAACGCGATTGGCAAGGCGCGCTCAAAGCCTATCAAAAAACAGCCGATTACTTTGAAACGTTTGCGCAAACGGACGAAAAGAATTTAGCGGGGCGGCGTGATCTGGCGCTGGCGTTGAGATACATCGGATTCACTTATACGAAACTCGGCGATAAGAAAAAGGCGAGGGAACATTTCCAGAAAGCCCTGGAGCTTCTCAATCAGCTCAAGGCGCAAAACTCGCTCAGCGGTTGGGACCAATTAACGGTTGACGAATTGCAGGGCATTTTGCAGTCGTTATAAAACGCCTTACCAGTTCCCGCCCCCCGAAACCCGCGTTAGTGTGTAGCTATGCGAGCCAAAGAGCGGCAGGAAGTCGAAGAACTGCTCGACGCCGCGCTTCTCCCAGCCCTGGCCGCACCCGATGCCCGCCGTCCCGCTTCAAATGACGCCCTGACTGTCGCGCTTCCGACTCCCCTCATCACGGCCCGCCGTTTATTACTCAAACGACCCGCGCGCGGCTGAGACTTTAACCGATTACTGGCAGAGGTTAAGCTAAAAAGTGGCAGGAGTGGGTCTGAAACGTTCAGGAAAATCGCTAGGGGTCTAAAGTCGGCTTAACACAATTACTGGCAGAAAGTACAGAATTAAACCAATTACTGGCAGTGAGTATATGGCCGGTTAGGGTAGTTCTGTCGATCCGCCGCGTCTCCTTCAGCGAAAATACGCCAGCTTGCGCTCATACTTGCCACACGCCTCGTTAGCCGCACTTCTAACTTCCTCCGAACTGTCTTCGGCAGCTAGCCGAGCCAGTTCATGAAGCACCTGCTCACCTTCAGAATAGTACCCAACAATCTGCGCTGCCTTCTGTCGTACAAGCTCATCCTCATGCCAAAGTGCCCGCACCAACGTTACAGCCAACACTGCACTATCAATTTCTCCGAGCGCAGATGCTGCGTAGTAACGCACGATGTGGGACTCATCCTTTTTTACTAGTACCTTGAGCAGCGCCTCTACTGCGCGCTCGCCGCCGATCTTTCCTAACGCCTTAGCCACGCCCGACCGCGCTGGCTCGTATTTATCATTCAGTAGTGGGAGCAACGTGTCTATGGCGCGGTCATCGCCGAGTTTGCCGAGTGCCTCAGCCGCCCGCCAACGCATAGTGCCGTTTGCATCATTCAGCAACGGTAGTAGCGCGTCAACGGCGCGCTCGCCGCCGATCTGCCCGAGCGCAGAAGCTACGATCGGGCACACGAGGCTATCTCCTTCTTTGAGCAGCAAGAGCAGAGCCTCCATGGCACGCTCACCGCCAATCCTGCCGAGCGCCTCAATCGCGTGCCGATCTACGCCATGGTCTCTATATTTGAGTTGCGAGAGTAGCGCGTCAGAGGCACGCTCATCGCCGAGCGCGCCGAGCCCATAAGCCGCAGCCTGACGCAGAATGATGTCTTCATCCTTCAGCAGCGGGAGCAACGCGTTGAGAGCGCGCTCGCCGCCGATCTGCCCGAGCGCATACCCCGCGGCCCTACGCACATCTTGGTCCGAGTCCTTTATCAGCAGCGAGAGTAGTGTGTCAAAGGCGCGCTCGCTACCAATCTTCCCGAGCGCATACGCCGCTTCCCAACGCACAGGCCAGTGCAGAGCGATGTCTTCATCTTTCAGCAGCGAGAGTAGCGCATTGAGGGCACGCTCGCCGCCGATCTCACCAAGCGCATCAACTGCGGCCCGACGCAGAGTGTAGTCTTCGTCTTTCAGCAGCGGAAGCAACGCATTGAGGGCGCGCTCGCCGCCGATCTCACCGAGCGCTAAAGCCGCGCTCACACGCACATTCTCATTGCTATTTTGTAGTAAGGCAGTAATGTGCTCGATAATCACTTGTAAGGATTGCGTTCTGGCTTCAGATAGGCTTCGGAGCACAACCTTACGGTATGCCCTTTCTTCGGCTTCGAATGGCTTGACAAATGCGAGCAGATCTTCGGCAATACGGGTTAAAAGCTGTCGGTCAAGATTCGGGACGTAAGCCAGTCCGCGGGCACGGAGGCGGAGGCTAGTGAAGGTGAGCGATTCTGGCATCTGCTCAAGGGCGGCGTAGAGTTTTTCGGGGTGGCGCACCTGCCCGAACGTCATAGGCAGAACTTCCATTCCAGCTAACGTTGGGTTGAAGTAGGCGCGGCAGAAGATTTCTTCACAGTCAGGGTGGCGGGCTAATTCGACTGCAGCCAGATACTCCTGAATCGTCAGGTGTGTGAAGGCATAAACGTCCGTACCGACCTCGCGTAGCAGGGGCGTATTCTTCACGTCGTCAGCCAAGTCGTAAGGGTTACCCTCGGAGTGCCTGGCATTTTCCCAGAACTGCTTAGCCTTGCCCAGAATCACGTCGCCAGTGAAAATGAGACGAGCCGCTTCCCGCCCTTCGCCTTCTTCCCGTATGTCGTCAATCAGCAGGCGTTGGCAAGCCAGATACTTGAGGAAGTCCAGCTTGAGCGCGCCAGTGCGATCAGGGATGCGGAAGTCACGCCGAACGAGCCGCTTCTCGCGGTCGAGTTGCGCAACTAGTTGCCAGACGAGCAGTCGGTAGAGCTCAAGTCTATCATCGGTGATGCGCTGCTCCAGACGGTAAAGCTGCATAACCACGGCGAGCAGGAAGGGTACGCGCAGTATCTCGCGCAACGAATGGCGCTGCCGGAGCGTGCGCAGAAGTTGTTGAGCAATGGGGTCGCCGCCGTAGTAGTGCGCTAAGAACTCGCCGATCTGGCGCTGATTGAGCGGAGCGATCTCCATCTCCTTCAGTCCTTCCAGCCGCGACTGAAGCGCGTAAGGCCGTGTGGAGATGACGAGCGTATTTTCGCGGTGCTCGCGACGAATAAATTCGACTACCGACTCACAAAGCTGAGGGAAGAAGTCCGTCCCGCTCACCTCGTCCAACCCATCCAGAAATATCGCGACCCCGCCTGCGGCAAGCCGCGACATGAAAGCCTCTCTGAGGCGCTCGCGCTCTGCCCCCCTCAGGCCGAGCGTAGCGGCAACGCCCCTCTCGAACAGCAATTCAGCCAGATCATGCTGCGCCTGTGTGAAGTCGCCTTCCGTTACGGTCTTGAGTTCAAGAAAGACCGGCAGGCGTTCATCTGATTCATGTGTACGCCACGCGAGATAACGAAGCAGCGTAGTCTTTCCACAACCCGGTGCGCCCGTGACGACCGCGTTTGTGCGTGCGCGCAGTAATTCGTCGGGCTTCACCATGCGCTTAACCGCACCTCTCAAGTCTCCGGGGGTGCGCGGCTCACGTTCGTCCTCCGCGCGCGCGAAGGCACTACGCCGCTGCCGCATCTCGGCGTCCATCAGACCGAGAAATTCGTCATGCACAGTAGGCCGTCGGTACTCCTCGATGATACTGAGTTCGACGAACACCTTGTCGAGCGCACATGGCTCCTCTTCGCCGAAGAGATAGATCGTGCTTACCCGCCGGACAAGACTGGCGAGGTACTCTTGCGTCAGTTCGTCTGTATTGCGACACGGCGCGTCCTGAGGCTCCCAGCCCCCAGAAGAATGCTCTGTTCCCGCGCGTGCTAGAGGTGACTGACGGGGCGGATACTGGTGGCGAATAAGCTGCGTCAGGTGATTACGAACGAGTCGCTCGAATTGAGCCTTACCGTTGTACTCCCACCACAGCCCCTCTTTAGGGAAGCGCTGCTTGAAGTCCAACACTCTTCCCCACTGGTCGATTTCACCCTTCAATTTCGGCGTGTATGCCTTCTGGTTGAAATACACCATGATTTGCGGCCGCCGGTTTTGCTGCCAAGCTTGATAGGCACTGAGGATTTCATGCTCTGTCCCGGACTGCGCGTCTTTCGTCGGCGTGCCGAATCGCTTCCAAAAGATGCCAATGAGGATATCGCAGTCTTCGACCTTCAAGATGGGGTCGATTAATCCTTGCGGGCCATCGTGATGGAAACCGGGGTGAGCGTCCGTTTCCCAGCGATGCAATTCGAGCAGAAGGTTGCGTTCAGCGGCGATGCCGCGGTTAAGCTCGTCAATGATTGTAGGTAGCGTTTCGCGCTCAGCCTGCACATCGCCGGGCGACGCTACCACGACTCGCAATATCCGTTTCTGCCCCATAGGTATTTACACTGCCATCGGGCATCTATGTTTGGATGTGCCTTCTGTTCGGCCTAGCGCGGCTAAGTCTGGCGCTGCCTAAGGATATATTCGTTTCTATACTTCTTAGCAGAAACAGGCTCGCGCTTAAAGCGCACCTTCTCCTCTTCAGCTGTCATCTCGTAGAGCCACAACATTTCTTGTATTTGACGCCGCTACCACACGGGCAGGGTTTATTTCGCAAGTTCTTGAGTGAGGGGGTGATATTCGGAAAGTTGCTGACGTATGAACCTCGGAAGTTAATGTCCGTTGCAAACCCATATCGTTCTTGGATGGCTTTTGCCTCTGCCTCCTGCTCTGGACCCCAGTTCCGAGCATTCATATATGTCAATATCATTGAGGCAGGCTCAAGGTTATTAGTTTCAACTGCGATACCAATTATGTCGCGCAGAGCCGGATAACGATACCTCAACGCAATACAGTAGCGAACAATATCTATTTGACGAAGCCGCGCCTGTTCATCAGCAGGGAGTTCTGGATCAACAGGTGTAGCACCAAACACATAGGCCACAATAGAATCAGTGGAGAAGATGACACGAAATCCGAATGTTCCTTTGTGAACGAACTCAATCAACCTACGCGAAAGTTCTCGTCGCTTCGTTCGAGGCTCGCGCGCCAAGAAGCGTAGAACTCTTTCATTATCTGCAATGCCGTGGCTGCTAGTATCAGGGTGCAGTTGACCCTCTAGAACGTGTTTGTTGTA
>DASQDV010000371.1:0-4154 GCA_035633995.1 Pyrinomonadaceae bacterium
ACTCCATGGGAATGATGCTCTGGACGAGACCCTTGCCGAAGCTCGTCTCGCCGATGATCAGCGCGCGGTCGTGATCCTGCAACGCGCCCGCCACGATCTCGGAGGCCGAGGCGGAGTTGCGGTTGACGAGCACGACGAGCGGCACGTTGTCGGGCGAACTGTTACGCGACTCATAGGTGCGCGCGCTGCCCTCGGCGCGCCCCTTCTGCGAGAGAATCACCTGCCCGCGCTGCAAAAATCGCTCGGCGACTTTGACCGCCTGATCGAGCAATCCGCCGGGGTTGCCGCGCAGGTCGAGGACGAGCGAGGTCATGCCCTGCTTGTGCAAATCTTCGAGCGCGCCCGTGAACTCTTCCGCCGTCGAGCGGTTAAAGCCGCGCGTCATGTCTATGTAGCCGACGGTGGGCTTGAGCATGTAGGCGTCCGGCACGGTCGGCTGGCCGACGGCGTCGCGCACGATATCAACCGTCTCCAGAGTCTTGGTCGAAGCGCGTTCGACCGTAACCTTGACGGTCGAGCCCTTCGGGCCGCGCAGGCGGTCGCGCACGTCGCTCGAATTTTTGCCTTTAATGGCCTCGCCGTTCACTTCGACGATGCGGTCGGCGAAGCGCAATCCGGCGCGCGTCGCGGGCGCGCCCGGAAAGGTGGCTAGAATGTAGGTGTCGGTTTGCCCGCCGATGGTGCGGTCGCCGATGGTCGCGCCGATGCCGTAATACTCTGAGCGCCAGTCGGCTTGCAGTTCCTCGAATTCTTTCGAGTCGTAATAGTTCGAGTGCGGGTCGAGCGAGCGCAGCATGCCGATGATGGACGACTTGAAGGCGGCGTTGTAGTCGATCTTGACGCCGTCAACGTAGTTCTCCTGCACGATGCTGAGAGCCTCCGCGAAGTCCTCCTCGATGGCGGCTGTCGCGCCGGACGAGGCCGAGACGCGCGGGCGCTGGCGGCGCGCAGACGGGCCGACGTTAGGCGGCATCTGCTGCTGCGGCTGTTGCCCCTGCGCTGCGCCGGTTCTGCCGGGCGCGGCGGGTTGCTGTGCTAAAACGAACGTCGGGAGCGAAAGCGCGACGAGCAGAAGCGCGACGAGGGCGGATGAAAATTTTTGTTTCACTACGAGCAAACCTCTCAAGACCATTTTTCCGCTGAGACTGAAATGAACGCGAGCCGGAAGTTGTAGCCGCCGGTGAGCGACCCAACCACGGGCAGTTTTTGTATAGTACTGGATGAGCGAAAAGGCGGCAAGGTTGCGTCTCGCCGCCGGGCGCGGGCGTCCATTTTCTCGGATGCGAAAGGAAAAGAGGGTCAAGCGAAAGGGGTCGGGGGTAAAGGTAAAAAAGGCAATTTCCGTGAACGCGGTTCTTTCTTTTTCCCTTACCTTTTTCCCCTCTCGCTTGACCCTTGTTCTCTTCGGGGCGGCTGTTTGTTACTTTCCCTCCGATAACTTAAAATAACGTTCAGCGACCAGACAATCACATGGCACAAAAGCACGACCTGCGCCGAGTTGTTCTTTGCCCGTGCGCGTCGTCAAACGAAGTGAAGGAGATTTATCGTATGAGCAGCCCTTACGATCCGAACAACCCGAACCGCCCGCCGCAGCACGACCCCGCCGCAAGTCAGGGCGAGATGATTGACGACCTGATGCTGCGCGACGACGAAGACGACGCCGGAGAACACGGCACAGACCGCGAACGCATGTCTTCTTCCGTGCGCGACATCGCCTCGCGCATCCCCGAATCGCTCTCCTCCATCGGGCGCGACATCAGCCGCACCATCGAGCGCGCCATCTCGGCGAAGGACGATTATGTCGTCGCCGTCAAAGTCTCGCACGAGGCGCAGGAGAAGCTGGAGAATCTCGTGCAGGCGGGAGTCTTCCGCTCGCGCGCCGAGGCCGCCGCGTTTCTCATAGACGAGGGCATCAAATCGCAGACCGCGCTTTTCGACCGCGTGCAGCAGAAACTACACGAGATCGAACGCCTGCGCGCCGAACTGCGCGGCATGATCAACACGCCGCAAAGCTAAAAAGGCGGCGCGCAAGATCGAATTTGAACCGGCGCAGAAGGACGGTCGCCCCGTCTCGCAGTACGTGACGGTGATTTATAATTTCAAGGTACACTGAGGTCTTAATTTGTCTGCTACCTTCACACTGCCGCACATCCCCATCGAACAGTTCGCGCTTGAGAACGGCCTGCGCGTCGTCCTGAGCGAAGACCACAGCGTCCCCGTCGTCTCCGTCTGCGTCTATTACGATGTCGGCTCGCGCACCGAACGCACGGGGCGCACGGGTTTTGCGCACCTCTTCGAGCACATGATGTTTCAAGGCTCGGAGAACGTCCCCAACGCCGCGCACTTCCAGTACATCTTCAATTCCGGCGGCACGATGAACGGCACGACCTCCTCCGAGCGCACCAACTACTACGAGACGCTTCCGGCCAACCAGCTTCCGCTCGCGCTCTGGCTGGAGAGCGACCGCATGCGCTCTTTGAAAGTTACGCAGGAGAATCTCGACAATCAGCGCAACGCCGTGCAGGAAGAGAAGCGGCTCAACTACGACAACCGCCCCTACTCTAACGCCTTCCTGCGCCTCAACGAACTCATCTACAAGAACCCGGCGAACGCCCACTCGACCATTGGCTCGATGCAGGATTTGGACGACGCGACCATCGAAGATATACGCGAGTTTTTCCGCATCTACTACGCGCCGAATAACGCCGTGCTCGTCATCTGCGGCGACTTCGACCCGCAGGAGGCACGCGCGCTCGTCGAAAAATATTTCGCGACCATCCCGCGCCAGCCCGCGCCGCCCGCAGTTGACGTGAGCGAACCCGAAGAGATCGCCACGCCCTTCGAGACGTATCGCGATCCGTTCGCGCAACTGCCCGCGCTCATGCTCGGCTGGAAAGCGCCCGCGCGTCGCACCTCCGACGCTTACGCGCTCACACTCGCCAGCGAACTCCTGCTCGAAGGCGAAAGCTCGCGTCTCTATCAAAGGCTCGTGAAGGGCGACGAGTCGGTCGTCGCCGTGCAGGGCAGCGTGGGCGAGCGTCGCGGCCCTTCGTCGCTCTACCTGTTCGCCATCCCGAAACCCGGCCACACGACCGACGAAATTCGCCGCACGGTGAACGAAGAGATCGCGCGTCTCGCCGCCGAAGGACCGAGCGCCGAAGAGATGGAGAAACTGCGCAACACGCTCTTGAACGACTCTGTGCGCGGGCGGCAGACGACGATGTACCGCGCGCAGCGGCTCGCCGAGTACACGCTCTACGACGGCGACGCGCATCTCGTCAACACGGAGATCGAACGCTACCTCGCCGTCACGCCCGAACAGATCAAGGACGTGGTCGCGCGCTACCTCCACACGGACAATCACGCTCTCATCGAAGTCAAACCCGCGCCCGCCTCAGGAGGCGCGGGAGAAGAACACGCGCCCGCCTCAGACGCGCAAGGCTCGGACGAAGCGGAGCAGCCCGGCGCGCCGCCCCCGCAAGTGCCCCCGCACCCGCCCACGCCTGAACCTGTCCCCCTGACCGAAACGCCGGAGACGCCGATCACGCAGACGTAAATGATGAAGCAGGAACGCGGAACGATGAAGTAAAGACACCTGCTTTCCGTTCCGCGTTCATCGTTCCTACTTCATCGTTTCTTTGAACTATGATGCCCGATACACAACTCGAAACTTTTCGCCGCGAGCCGCCCGCGCCGCTCGCGCCGCGCCCTTTGAATCTGCCCGCGCCGGAAGAGACTGTGCTTGCGAACGGCCTGCGCGTCGTCTTTGTGGAGAACACGCGTCTGCCGTTCGTCACCTATCGCCTCGCCTTCCGCACCGGCGATGCGCACGACCCGCCCGGCCTGCCCGGCCTGACCGACATCCTGACCGGCATGCTCAACGAGGGCACGGAGACACGCACGAGCCGCCAGGTCGCGGATGCCGTCGCACGCCTCGGCGCGACGCTCGGCGCGGGCGCGAGTTCCGACAATACGACGGTCGCCGCTTCCGCCCTGTCGCAGTTCAACGACGAAATCCTGGAGTTGATGGCCGACATCACGCTCCGCCCCTCGTTTCCCGAAGACGAGTTGGAATTGACGAAACAGAACGCGCTGCAAAACCTGATCGCGCAGCGCGGCCAACCCTCTTTCCTCGCCAACGAACGGCTCTCGCG
>DASQDV010000372.1:0-6947 GCA_035633995.1 Pyrinomonadaceae bacterium
GGGATGCTCGTCATCATGGCGATTGTCGGCGGCCTCGCCTTCCAGATTTTCATCAACGTCGGCATGGCGCTCGGCATCTTGCCCGTCATCGGCGTGCCGCTGCCGATGATGAGCGCGGGACTCTCTTCCGTCCTCGCCACCTTCATCGCCATCGGCTTCGCCGTCAGCGTCCAACTACGCCGCTTCGTCAACTGACAGGCTAAAACAACTATAGCGGAGTGTAACGGCACAGAGAGTTCCATGCCGTTGCACTCCGCTATAAAACTGTGTTGCGAGACAGCGCGCTACGAAGCGTTGCCGTCTCTGCGCTTTTTGCGCCTGCTGAGCGCCGCGCCCGCCAGCCCCGTGCCGAGCAGGATGAGCGTGGCGGGTTCGGGCACGGGTTGAAGCTGCCCGCGAATCTCGCCGCCGGGGAAGGCGTTGGTGTGTATGTTGAAATAGGTCAGCCCGTTTTGTAAGCCGTTGAGGAAAGCGAGGCGCGCTCCTTCCACCGTCCCGCCGTTCGCGTTGATGAAGTTGGTGTTATAAGTGGAGGCGAGCGTCAGATCGAAACTGTTTGTATAAGTGCCGGAGGTGACGCCGAGGGGAAAGCCCGGAAACGACGGGAGCGTCGTAGCGACACCGGCAGCGCCCGTTGCCGGAGCGCAGCAGTGGATGTGCGCGGCGGTCGTGCCGCTCGTCGCGCCCGTTGACGTTGTGGGCACCAAGCCGCTGAAGCTGGCGTTGACGGTCATGATGTTTCCGTCCACGGTGACGACGGCGAAGCCTGTGCCGGGAGAATTATTTTGGTTTGGCCTTTCGTTCGCGCCGGAGAGCGTCGCGGTGAAGATGAGCGGGTCTGCTTTCGCCACCCCGGCCAACGCCGCAAAGGCCGCCACAAAGACAAGTAGGCCGAGTATCCTTTTCATCACACACCTCTTTCTTCGGATTAATTTATAGCCGCACGGTTGAGGCGCAAAAGCTACTCTCTTTCCGTTTCGTCGTCAACATTTTTTACGCAAGGCTTGCGGCGGCGGCAGCGGCGCTGGTTATCAAATAGCCGAGACCAAAGCCTTCACCGGAGAGGCGCAGAGGAGAACGCGGAGAGGCGCAGAGAAGAACGCGGAAGTAAGAACGCAGAAGGGTTGAACTGAAGACAACCCTGCTTCAGTTCATCCTTCATACCTCTGACTTCATCGTTTCTCTTCTCTGCGCCTCTCTGTGTGAGTCCCGGCCTTACGATTTCTTACCTTTCGCGGGCTTCGTAGTCGGCTGCGGCGCGGGCGGCGCGGGCTTCACGTCCTCCGGGCGAACCGTCGGAGTCGCGAGCGGCGGCGTCGCGCCTGCGGGCGCGATCCAGAGTTCGACGGTCGGCTGTTCGCGGTAGCCGCCGACGCCTGAGAGCGTGCGCGCGCCGTCCATCTTCAGCGTGTTTATCGTGTAGTCGGTCGCGTTGTCGGCGGCTTTCTGCGCGTCTTCGGGGCGGCTCGTGCGCCCGCCGTAGGCGATGAGGTAGCCCTGCGCGGTCGGGTCTTGCTGTAGCGCGAGGACGAACTTGTCGAGTTGCGCCTTGTTCGCGCTCAGGTCGCGCGTGACGTACTCGCCGAACTTGACGGGCGGGGCGGTCTTTTTGGTGATGCCGGTCGTGCAGGAGTTGGAGGTGCGGCACTCGCGCGCAAACCCGCCCACATCGACGGTCGCCGTCACGTTCTGCCCGCCGATGCCGATCGTGTCCACCTTGATCGAGGAAGGTCCCTGCCCCGAACTGATCGTGCCTGCCGAGACGGTCCAATTGCACGTCGGCGTCACGTTCGGGTCGCCGCCGCTCACGTTGGCCGTGAACGTCAAAGCGTCTTCGAGGTTTTCCGCAGCCGTGTCCGGGCATGAGACAGTGACGGTCGGGCACTGCTGTTGCGTCGAAGCGGGCGGCGGCTGTGCAGAGGCGGGCGCGCTCGCGCCGACGTGGGAAACAAGCGCGAGCGCAGCCACCAACAAAGGCGCGGCCAGACGCCCGTAATTGAATCTCATATTTATGCTCTCCTGATAACCGGAATTTGAATTTGAACTGCCGAGCGAGCAAAGCATGAAGCGCGCGGCGCGGCGAAATATTCTTCGGCGCGCCGGACTGAATTGCGCAAAACATTATCGTCAAAAATCACCGCAGGTCAACGAACGCGCACACGATGCACACGCGGCGACGGCGTTTGACCGGAATCGCCCCTGACGCGTCTTTCGCGTCTTTACTCGCGTTTCCGCAGCCGCTCGGTTATACTCGACGCGCCTCGTCTCGTAACGAGATTTGTTGGCGCGGTGCAGACGCGCTTGAGTAGTGACAAGATTCAATCTTGCACCCCGCACGGACGAGACACATTTTTTTGCAGCGTCGCGGGTCGTGAGTCCCGCGATTGTTGATGAGATATTTGAAGCCGTAGATGGTTGTGGAGCGCGCGTGCAAGGTCGCCGCGAGGCCAGACCATCAGTTGTCGCTTGCGAGAGCCGGGACAGGGTTTGGCCGGGGGCGAGTTGCTCTGCGCGGCGCGCTTTAGACAGATGCGCGCACGACGCACGAGACCGACCCGCGCGCCGCACGCTGCTGCCTCTCGCCGAGCGCACGCGAACACGAAACGGCTCGACGGAGTTTCAAGGTGAACAGTTCAAATCGCTTTTCCGCCCGGGCGGAAGCGTCGCTTCAAAATGCCGGGCATTCTTCGCCGGGGCAGCACGAGGCTCGTTTCCCTCCCGGTGCCGCAGAACAGTCGTTTGTGTTGAGCACGCGTCCCGCCGTCGTCTTTCCAGACCACTTCATCTCATCGCCCACGCGCGCACGCCGTTCGTTCGGCGTCGCTTCCGATGCGAGGTACATACGCGCCTGCGCTCGACACTAAACAATCCACGCGCGCCGGCGATCACACTGCTTGCCCGCACAATTTCCACACCACGACGACCGCCGCCTATCTCGCGAGAGCCGCGACGGCGGGTCGCCGCAGCAGGAGTCTAAAATTTTCTCATGTCGAAAGAATTAATCGTCAGCCTCAACGGGCGCGAGAAGAAGATCGCCATCATCGAGGATGGCAAGGTCACGGAGTTTTACATCGAACGCGGCGAAGACGGACAGGGCATCGTCGGCAACATCAACAAGGGGCGCGTCATGCGCGTGCTGCCCGGCATGCAGTCGGCCTTCGTGGACATCGGACTCGACCGCGACGCCTTCCTCTACGTCTCCGACTTCTTCGACGAAGAGGAAGAGTTCGAGCGCATCGTCGTAGATAAAAAGAAGACGGAGGGCGCGGACGACGTTTCCGCCGCGCGCGCCGCCGCCGAGAAGATCGAACGCTCGCGCCTCGAACGCGAACGCCAGATGGAATCGGCGCAGGAACGCGCGCAGCCTGTCGCCGCCGGGGGCGCGGAAGAAGACGATGATGACGAAGAAGCGCCAGCGGTTGAAGAACCGTCGGCGGCGATGGTCACGCCTGAACCCGCGCCGGCTGCGGTTCAGTTTGCGGACGAAGACGAAGGCGCGGCGGAGACGGGACGGCGCGGTCGGCGCGACCGCAAACGTCGCGGCGGTGGCGGCGAGCGCGAAGGTGCTCCGCGCGAGATGGGCGCGGCGGCGGGCGGCGGCAGCACGACGACGACGAGTTTCGCGGAAGACGTGCAGGCGCGCCTCAGTGCGCGCGAAGAGATCAACACGCCTTTCGTCGCGGCTGACAATTCGTTTGAGCGCGTCGTGGACGACGAGGCCGCAGCGGCCAACGGCGAGATGTTCAAAGACGCGCGCTTGCAGGAACGACTCACGGATCAGATTCACGCCGTCGAGTTCGACATGGAGACGACCCGCGACGCCGAAGTCGGCTCGCTTCTCTCCTCCGAAAACATCTCGGGCGGAAGTGCCTTCGAGCGCATCGCCGACGACGACGATGCCGACACGCCGCGCACGGTCGAGGCCGTCCAACCGGCGGTGGCGGCGACTGTCTCCGCTTTCATAGACGAGACGGACGACTCAGCTTTGCCGACGGTTCAGACGCTCTCCTTCGAGCGCGTGAGCGACGACGACCGCGCCGCAGAGGGCGTGCCTCCTACGGCGACGGCGGATGAAGAAGCGGCGACTCCCGCGCGCGGCAAGGCGAGCAAATCGCGCCGCCCCGCGTCGGGCAAAGGCAAGAAGGCCGCGAGCGACGCGACCGGCGGCGAGGACGAGACGGCGGCGACGACGGAAGACAGCGGCGCAGCGAAAAAGGGCGGCCGTTCGCGCACGACGAAAGAAGCGGCGTCGAAGAAATCTTCAACCAAGAAGTCGGCTTCAAAGGGCGGCTCGACGCGTCGCGGCGGCAAGGCCAAGTCGGGCGAAGCGGCGGCGGACGCAAACGCGGAGGGCAACGCCCCGGACGATGCGGCAGCAGCCGAACAAACGCGTCCGGACGCCGAAGCGGGCGTCAAATCGCGCCGCACGCGCGACGAGTTTGCGCGGCGCGGCGGGCGGCGTCGCAACCGTCGCCCCGGCGGCAAACCCGGCGAGAACGGCGGCGAAGCGGACGGCTCGAACGGCCACGCCGAAGAAGTTGTCGAGCCTGTCGAGGCAGAAGCGGCGGTTGAAGAAGTTCAGGAAGCGCGACCCGCGCCGCGCGCCGAATCGCGTCCGGAATCGCGCCCCGAATCGCGCCCCGACCCCAGAGGCCGCCAGTCGCGCGGCGGGCGTGGTGGTGATCGCGGGGAGCGTGGCGAACGCAGCCCGCGCGGCGGTGGCGGTGATCGCCCTGACGGCGCTGACCGCACCGAACGCACGGACAACGCGCGCGGCGAAGGCGGCGGCGGCGGGCGCGATGGAGGCGGCGGACGCAGTAGTAGCGGCGGTGGTGGCGGCGGACGCGACCGGCGCGAACGCCACACGCCGCTCATCACAGACCTCCTGCGCGAAGGTCAGGAAATTCTCGTCCAGATCGCGAAAGAGCCGATTGCGGCGAAGGGTGCGCGCATCACGTCGCACATCGCCCTGCCCGGTCGTTTCCTCGTCTACATGCCGACGGTCGAACACGTCGGCGTCTCGCGCAAGATCGAGTCGGACAGCGAACGCCAGCGCCTGCGCAAGTTGATCAAGGACATACGCGAGACGGAAGACGTGCCATCGGGCGGCTTCATCGTGCGCACCGCCGGGATCGGCATCAGCGAGCAAGACCTGAGAGACGACGCGCGCTATCTCGTCCGCACGTGGCTCGACATCCGCCGCGCCGCCGAGAAACAGAAAGCGCCGACGCTCACGCACAAAGACCTCGACCTCGTCCAGCGCATCCTGCGCGATCAACTCTCGGACGATTTCGCGGCCATCCGCGTCGATTCCGAAGAGGAGTATCAGGAGATCGTCGAGTTTGTGAACCGCATCCAGCCGCGCCTCGTCAACCGCGTCAAACTCTACACGCGCGACGAGCCCATCCTCGAAGCCTTCGGCGTGCAGGCCGAGATTGATAAAGCGATCAAGCCGCGCGTGTGGCTGCGTTCGGGCGGCTACCTCGTCATCAACCAGACGGAGGCGCTCGTCGCCATTGACGTGAACACGGGCAAGTTCGTCGGGCGCGGCGGCACGCGTCTCGAAGACACGATCACGCGCACGAACATGGAAGCAGTTGAAGAGATCGCGCGCCAGATACGCCTGCGCGACCTCGGCGGCATCATCGTGCTCGACCTCATCGACATGGAGGATCGGCGCAACCGCAACCGCGTGATGGCCGCCCTGCAAGATGCCCTGCGTGATGATAAATCGCCGACGAAGGTTCTCTCCTTCAACGACTTTGGCCTCGTTATCATGACCCGCAAGCGCGTCAAGCAATCGCTCGAACGCACGCTCTGTTCGCCGTGCCAATATTGTCAGGGCGCGGGGCTGGTCAAGTCCGCACAGACGATCTGCTATGAAATCCTCGAAGAAGCGCGCCGCCTCGCGCGCGGGATGAACGGCGACCGGATCAAGCAGACTACGCTGCGCATCAACCCGGAGGTGGCGCGCGCGCTGCGCTCGACCGAGCGCGACGTGCTCACCGAAATCGAAGACTACCTCGGCGCAGTAGACATCACGAGCGACGAGCGCGTCCATCAGGAGCAGTTCGACTTCGCTTTCATTTAACCGCAGGTGCTGAATGTCGGATGCCGGATGTTAGAGGAAAACAGTTTTCACTAACATCTGGCATCTGACATCTAATCTCTTGTTTATGGGTGTGAAGCAAAAATTCTGGAAGGGACTCTTCGTCGCGGGCGGCGCGGCGGGCGTGGCCGCGCTGGCGGCGGTCAACGCGTCAATCGCGCGCGGCGTCGCGCCAGAGCCGGAGGATAGTTCGCTCGGCGGCGAGACTCGCGTGTTCGCGTCCACGCACGGCAACGTGTTTTATCGCGTGGCCGGCGCCGAGGCGCGCGAGCCGCTCCTCTTTTTGCACGACACCGGAGCGGGCGCGTCGTCCTTTATGTGGCGCAAGAATTTCGACGTGCTCTCTTCTGACTTTCGCGTCTACGCGCCCGACCTCGTCGGCTTCGGCCTCTCCGACAAACCCGCGAACGCGCCTTACTCCGCAGACCTCTACGTCGCGCTCATCAGGGACTTTCTCGCCTCGGAGGTGCGACAGCGTGCGCCCGCGCATCTCGTCGCAAGTTCTCTGAGCGCGGCCTTCGCCATCCGCGTTGCCGACGAGCACCCGGCGCTCGTTCGCTCGCTCACGCTCATCGCCCCGACCGGCGCGGGCGCGTTCGATTCGCGCCCAGACCTGCCCGGCGCGGCCTTCTACGGGCTGCTGCATTCGCCCGTCCTCGGCGAATCGTTCTATAACGCCATGACGAGCGAGCGGAGCCTGCGCGATTACGCGCGCAAGCGACTTTTCTACGAACGCCGCTTCGCCACCGAACGACTCATCGCGCACTATTACACGATGAGCCACCAGCCCGGCGCGCAGCACGCCGTCGCCGCCGCACTCTCAGGCTATCTCAACACG
>DASQDV010000373.1:0-1990 GCA_035633995.1 Pyrinomonadaceae bacterium
TGGCGAAAGTTGATGGGGAAAAAGGGAGACAGAGTATTTTTTAGTTTTAACCCGTCGCGAGTGCGTGCGGTGCTGGCGGTGTGTCTGGCTCTGAGCCTGACGATTGCGAGCGGCGGGTGCTTTTCGAGCGATGAGGGGGAGACGTATTACGGGCGCGTGAACGTGCCCGCGCGCCAGGAGTTTCGCTGGAGCGACGGCGGGTTGCCGCAAATCTTCGACCCCGCGCTGGCCGCCGCCCCGCCCGACACGGACGTGGTGCGCGCCATGTTTGAAGGTTTGACCGATTACGATCCGAAGACTTTAACGCCCGTCTCCGGCGTGGCGGTGCGTTGGGAATCGAGCGCGGAAGACCGCGAATGGACTTTTCACCTGCGCCACGACGCGCGCTGGTCAAACGGCGAGCGCGTGACGGCGCACGATTTTGTGCGCTCGTGGCAGCGCACGCTCGAACTCGGCGACCGCGCCCCGCACGCGAAACTTTTAGCCAACCTCGAAGGCGCGCAGGTTAAGGCGACCGCTCCGGCACAGCCGACAACTGCGCCGCCCGCACGGAAAGACGAGAACGCGGCTGTCTCGACGGCCGCCGAGCCGGTCGCCAGCCCGTCGCCCGCAAAGATGGAACTCGGCGTCAAGGCGCTCGACGATTTCACTTTAAAAGTCCGCCTGCAAAGACCGGATAAAAATTTCCCCGCGCTCGTCGCGCATCCGGTGTTCCGCCCCGTGTACGAAGCCGAGGGCGCGAAGTCTACCCGGCAGGACAACGCTGCCGGGCAGGCAGGGCAAGAGAGCACGGGCGACGTTGCCGCAGGACAAAAAACCGGCACGCCGCCGGTCATCTCAAACGGCGCATTTAATTTGAGCGCGCAGGCGGCTGACGGCGTCGTGCTCGAACGCGCCGACAGTTATTGGAACGCGAAGATCGTTTCACTCGAACGCGTCCGTTTCGTGGCCGCGCCCGACGCCGAAGCCGCGCTCTCGGCCTATCGCGCAGGCGAAGTTGACGCCGTCACCACCGCCAACATCGAACCGCTCGCGATGAAACTGCTCGCGCCATACAAAGATTTTCGCCGCGCCACCTTCGGCGCTTTGACCTTCTACGACCTCAACACGACGCGCCCGCCTTTCGACGATGCGCGCGTGCGCCGAGCCTTATCCCTCGCCATTGATCGCCGCCGCCTCAGCGCCGACACGCTCGGCGGCGCGACCGAGCCCGCCGAAAAGTTTTTACCTTCCACCGCTACCGACGCAGCAAAGTCGGGCGAGGATTCTGCGGATGCGAAAGATCAAGGTACGTCGTTTGACGCAGAGCGCGCGCGCAGCTTGCTGGCCGCCGCCGGTTTCCCCGGCGGGGCGGGCTTTCCGCGCATGCGTCTTCTGGTGAATCGCAACGAGCAGCACCGCGCGGTGGCGGTTGCCGTCAGTGCGATGTGGCGCAACGTGCTGGGCATCGAAACCGAGATCGCGCTGCGCAACTGGGACGAGTATGAAATGGCTCTACGCACGGGCGACTACGACGTGGCGCGTCGCAGCATCGTCATGCAGACGGTTGACGAAGAGAGCAACATGCTTGCCCTGTTCGATCCCGAAAGGCTGAACTTCAAGACCGACGCGGAGGCGAACGGCGACACGGGCGGCGAGGCTAATGCTTCTCCCACGCCGAGTTCGGAACTTCGCCGCAACGACACGGTTTCGGGAGGAGAGAGAGCGGGCATCGCGTCGCCCGTTGTCATGGCGGCGTCGCCGCCGATCTTGACGGAGCAGCAGGCGCTCAAAGAACTTCCCGCGATACCGATCTACTTCGCGTCCTCGTATGCGCTCGTCAAGCCTTACGTCGCGGGCTTCGACGCCAATTTGCTCGACGCGCCTTCGCTCCAACACGTGCGCATCGAGACCAACTGGCAGCCGCCCAAACGCGACACCTCCATCAGGATCGTCAGCAACCGCTGAGTTTGTTGATTGACGAAGCCGGCTGCCCGTTTACTTCACCGTT
>DASQDV010000374.1:0-5082 GCA_035633995.1 Pyrinomonadaceae bacterium
CGGACGAGCCTCTGTGCCGCTTGGCGGAAGTTGACAGAAAACTCAAAACGATTCCTGACAGACAGGTACACAAACGCGCATGACAACAGCACAGATCGGCATCATCGGCGGCAGCGGCCTCTCCCAGATGCCGGAATTGACGGACGTTGAAGAAGTGAAGGTTGACACGCCGTTCGGCAGCCCGTCGGACGCCTTCATCATGGGAACGCTTGAGGGCGAGCGCGTCGCGTTCCTGCCGCGTCATGGGCGCGGGCATCGCTACACGCCCTCTGAATTGCCCTTCCGCGCCAACATCTACGGGATGAAACTGCTCGGCGTCGAACGCATCCTGTCGGCCTCTGCGGTCGGCTCTTTGCAGGAGCAGTACGCGCCGCTCGACATGGTCATCCCCTCGCAGTTCTTCGACCGCACGCGCGCACGCGCGCACGAATCCACCTTCTTCGGCAACGGGATCGTCGCGCATGTCACGTTCGCGCATCCCGTCTGCGACGAACTCGGCGATGTGCTTGAAGAATCCTGCGGCGAGGCTCAAGTGAACGTGCATCGCGGCGGCACTTACCTGTGCATGGAAGGTCCCGCGTTTTCGACGAAGGCCGAGTCGAACGTCTATCGCTCGTGGGGCATGGACGTGATCGGCATGACGAACTTGCAGGAGGCCAAGCTCGCGCGCGAAGCCGAAATCTGCTACGCCACGCTCGCGCTCGTCACCGATTACGATTGCTGGCACGAGGAGCACGACGCCGTCTCGGTCGGAACCGTCATCGAGAATCTGAACAAGAACGTGCGCAACGCGCAGGTCATCATGCGCGAGGCCGTGAGGCGGCTCGGCGAAAGCAAGCGCGGCTGCAAGTGCGGCTCGGCGCTTAAAAACGCCATCTTCACCGCGCCCGATTTGTGGCCTGCGGCGACAACGAAGAAGCTCGAAGCCATCATCAAAAAGTACGGCGACAAGTGACAGGCGACAAGTGACAAGTTAAAACGGCTTGTCTTCAACTCGTCACCCGTCACTCGCCGCCTATCACTGATTGAGAGAGGTATTTAGGAAAAGAATTTTGCTGGCGTGTTGTTTGCTCTGCTTTGTGTCCGGTGCGGCGGCGTCGGTTCGCGCGCAGGACAACCAGAAGCCTCCTGCGGGTCAGGACCTGGACGCCAACTCTCTGCCGGAAGAGTTGCTGCTTGCGGACGCGAAGAAGAATCTGAAAGCGGCGCAGTTATATTACACGCGCAAAGCCTACGTCGGCGCGCTCCAGCGCTGCGAAGAGACCATCGCCGTCTATCAACGCTTCAAGAAGTTTGACGAGGTGCTCTACATCGCGGGCATGTCGAGCGCGCGGCTTGCGCGCAAGGAAGGCAAGCAGACGCTCCCCGCCGAGATGACGCCCGAAAAATATCTCGTCCTCGCGCGCCAGTATCTCTCGCAACTCGTCAACGAGCATCCCAAGAGCGGATTCCGCAAACGCGCCGAAGAAGAACTTCGCATGCTCGACGCGTCCGCGCCGCAGGCGGACGCGAAACAGTAAATTTGTCCGTTGTCAGCAGTCAGTTGTCCGTTGCATGTGGCTATTAAGCGATTTGCTAAAGATAAAAAATCGAGTTAAGCGAGAAGCAAAACAACTGACAACTGACTACTGACGACGGACAGTCTTTCCCATTTCACACACAGGAGAATCACAAGGTGTCATTGCTGGTTGTTGGTTCGGTGGCTTTCGATGCGGTGGAGACGCCGTTCGGGAAACGCGAGCGGATGCTGGGCGGCTCGGCAACCCATTTTTCGCTCTCCGCGAGTTTCTTTACGGACGTGCGGGTGGTCGGCGTCGTCGGCGCTGATTTCGGCGCGACGGAGTTGGACGTGTTCGCGCGCCACGATGTTGATACGAGCGACCTCGAACACGTCGCGGAGGGCAACACGTTCTTCTGGCGCGGGCGTTACGACTACGACCTGAACACGGCGCACACGCTCGACACGCAACTCAACGTCTTCGCCGATTTCAAGCCGAAACTGTCGGAGGCGTCTAAGCAAGCGCGCTTCGTCTTCCTCGGAAACATCCAGCCCGACTTGCAGCGCGAAGTGCGCGAGCAGGTGGCGGGCGCTGAACTCGTCGCGCTCGACACGATGAACTACTGGATCAACACCGTGCCCGAGGCCGTGATGGAAGCGATCAAGGGCGTCAACGTCGTGATCATCAACGACGCCGAAGCGCGGCAGTTGTCCGGCGAGCCGAACCTGATCCGCGCGGCGCGCAAAATTCTCGCGGCGGGGCCGAAAGCTCTCGTCATCAAGCGCGGCGAATACGGCGCGGCGTTGTTCACGGAAGATTCTTACTTCGCCATCCCCGCCTACCCGCTGGAATCGGTCTTCGACCCGACGGGCGCGGGCGACACCTTCGCGGGCGGCTTCATGGGCTACCTGGCGAGCCACGACGCGATTGACGAGCAGACGATGCGCCGCGCGATGATCTACGGCTCGGTGATGGCCTCCTTCAACGTCGAAGAGTTCGGCACGGAGCGCGTGGATCGCCTGACGCACGAAGAGATCAACGAGCGCTTCCGCACGTTCAAGCGTATGACGCACTTCGAGGAGATTCCGTTCGAACGCGCCGTGCGCGCGGCGAAGTAGCGAGCGAGGGTAAGGGGTAAAGGGGAAAGGTTAAGAGGATGAGCTTCTCTTAACCTTTCCCCTTTACCCCTTACCCTTTACCCCTTAAACTATGCTCGTCATAACAACCACGAAAATTTAGTTGAGGAAAATTTATGTTCTGTCCCGTGTGTGAAGCGGAGTATGAGAAGGGCATCGAGCGTTGTCTCGATCATGACATAGACCTGGTCGAGCAGTTATCGCCGGAGACTTCGCGCGACCGGAGCGAGGCGCGTTTCGTGCCTTTGCACAACATCGGCTCGCCCGCCGAGGCCGAGATGGTGCATGACATTCTCACGCAGAACGGCGTCCGTTCCGCCGTGCAATCCGGCGGCTCCGATGCCTTCTCGCCGCTCCTTTCCACCACCGCGCCCGGCGCGCTCGTCCTCGTTGACGAGCGCGATTTCGACCGCGCGCAGGAACTCTACAACTCTTTCTTCGGCAGCGATACGACGCCGCTCACCGGCACGACGATGGAAGAAGACGAAGAGATAGCGGAAGAAGAGCGCGACGACTAACGCGGCGCGCGACGTGAAGTTATGCAAGAGGCGAACGATGTCGCGATCATGGTGTTGATGACGGCTGGCAGCCGCGAAGAGGCGGCGCGGCTCGCGGAGATGCTCGTCGGCGCGCGCCTCGCCGCATGCGTGCAGATATTGCCCGAAATGGAGTCGGTCTATCACTGGAAGGGCGAGGTGCGGCGCGACCCGGAATTTCTGCTGCTGGCGAAGACGACCGAGGCGCGCTTTCCTTTGTTGGAACGCGAGGTGCGCGCGCTCCACAGCTACGAAACGCCTGAAATCGTCGCCCTCCCCATCGTCGCGGCTTCCGCTCCCTATCTCGAATGGCTCACCGGCACGGTCAAGGGCGAGGAATGAAAACGCCCGTTGCCGGTAGTCCGCAGTCAGTTGTTCAATCCAAATCTTTAGCGACGCGCTCGTCCGTCACATGCAACTGACAACTGACAACTAACAGCTTTCCTCTGACAGCTTTCACTTACGAGATGTCTTTCGAGACGGTCTTGTCGAGTTTGCGGAGCGAGTCCTGACTGCGGACTACTATTTCGACGGCTTCGGCGGGCGAGTCCGTCAGATGCAGCAGGGCAAGGTCTTCCTGCGAGATGGTCTTTTCTTCCAGCAACACGCCTTTCAGCCAGTCCATCATCCCGCCCCAGAATTGTTTGCCGACAAGCACGACGGGAAAGTTTCTGACCTTGCGCGTCTGGATGAGCGTGAGCGCCTCGAACAACTCGTCGAGCGTGCCGTAGCCGCCGGGGAAGATGATGAAGGCGGTGCTGTATTTGACAAACATCGTCTTGCGCACGAAGAAGTAGTTGAAGGTCAGCGAGCGCGTCTGGTACGGGTTGGGTCTTTGCTCGAAGGGCAGTTCGATGTTGCAGCCGATGGAGACGCCCTTCGCCTCGAACGCGCCGCGATTGGCGGCCTCCATGATGCCGGGGCCGCCGCCCGTGATGACCGCAAAGCCCGCGCGCACGAGCAGCGCGGCGGTCTCCTGCGCCGCCGCGTAGTGCGGGCTGTCGGGCGGCGTGCGCGCCGAGCCGAAGATGGAGACGCCGCGCGTCACCGTCGCCAACTCGTCGAAGCCCTCGACAAACTCGCCCATGATGCGGAACACGCGCCACGTATCGGTGTGCTTGAACTCGTCCAGCTTCGGAGTCTCAAGCAACTGCTCGTCCTGCGTGACGTGCTCGCCTTTGTTATTCCCGTTTTTCGTCTTTGCCATTGGAGTGCAGAGGTCAGAGACCAGAGGACAGAGGTTAGAAGAAATCAGTTCTCGTCATTAACTGACCTCTAGCCTCCAGCCTCCGGCCTCTGCTTTTAAAATGCCATGATGTTGTAGCCGCAATCGACGTGTATGACTTCGCCGGTGATGCCGGAGGAGAGGGGGCTGCAAAGAAAGAGCGCGGTGTTGCCGACTTCGCCGGCCTCGACGTTGCGGCGCAAGGGCGCGCGTTCGGCGTGGTGCTTCAACATCGCGCCCATGTTGCCGACCCCGCGCGCGGCGAGCGTGTTGAGCGGCCCGGCGCTGATGGCGTTGACGCGTATGTTGTGCTTGCCGAGGTCGCTCGCCAGATAGCGAGTGCTCGCTTCGAGCGCGGCCTTTGCCACGCCCATTACGTTGTAGTTCGGCACAACCTTTTCCGCGCCGTAATAGCTCATCGAGACGATGCTGCCGCCTTCGGTCATCAGCGGTTGAGCGGCGCGCGCCAGCGTCGCCAGCGAATAGGCGCTAATCTCAAGAGCGGTCTGAAACGCTTCGAGCGAGGTGTTGACGTATTCGCCTTCCAGCGCCTCGCGCGGCGCGAAGGCGAGACTGTGGACGAGAAAATCGAGCCGCCCGAAAGTTTCTTTGACGCGCGCGAACGTCTGTTCAACTTCCTCCGGTCGCACCACGTCGCATTGAGAGAGCACCGCGCCCGGCATCTC
>DASQDV010000375.1:0-2260 GCA_035633995.1 Pyrinomonadaceae bacterium
CGCGCGGTGGCGAGAAAGTCTTCGCGCTTGTTGAACGGCATCGGCACGAGCCGGAAGACCTCCTCCTTCGGCCTGCCCGCCGACATCAACTCTTTGGCGAGCGCGAGCCGGTGGTAGTTGCTCGCGATGAGGCCGACGAGCATCACCGGCTCCGCGTCGTCGTCGAGCAGGCGGCGCAGAGTTTGCAACGCGCCCTTGCGGTCTTTGGCGATCAGGCGATCCGTCAACTCGAAATTCGACAACTCGCGCGAGCGCCCGACGAGCGCGTCCACAGAATCCATCGTGATGCGCCCGCCGGGCAGTGCCGCGGTTGCCAGTTTGTCCAACTCGTTGGCGAGCCGCCGCACGCTCGTCCCCACCAGCGCGATGATCTGGCGCAGCGTGCGCTCGTCCGCGTCGGCCTTCAACTTCTTGAGATGTTCGCGCGCCCACGCGGCCAGTTCGCCGTCCGTGAGCGTGCTGAACTCGACGCTCACGCAGGCGTCCAGCAGAGTCTTCGACAGCTTGCGCCGCTTGTCCAGATCGTCTGCGACGAAGACGACGACGGAACTCTCGACCGGGCGCGCGAGATAGCGCAGGAGCGCGCCCTCGTCCGCTTCGCGCAATTTCTGAAAGTCAGCGACGCGCACCACACGCCGCTCGGCCATCATCGGCAGTTGCTCGGCGGCGGCAATCGCCTGTTGCACGTCGGCGCTCGCAAGACTGAAACTCGCTTCGTTGAATTCGCGCAGAGACGCGCCGCGCAGGGCTTCGTCCGTGATGCGCCGCGCCGCCGCGTCGCGCAAAAAATCCTCCGCGCCGAACAGCAGGTAAAGCGGCGCGACGCGCCTCTCTTTCAACTCGCGCCGCAACTGTTCGCGCGTGAGCGTGCTCATTTCTTCTTTTCTTCGTTGACGCCGAAGCCGTTGACGAGGGTGGAGACCAGACTCTCTGCGAAGTTGCGCGCGATGCGCTGCACCGCCGGGTCTTCCTCGTTGAAGAAGGTGCGCGGGTCGTTCGTAAACTCAAACTCGCCGCGATAGACATAGTTCTGGTTGTCGTAGAGCACGCGGTTCTGCACCTGATCGCGTACCGTCACCGCGCCGACGACCGTGACCTCGAAGATGCGCGCGCGCCCGCGTTCGTCCAGCAGGACACCGCCGAAGGTGAAACTGCGTATGACGCCGTCAACCACCGCATCCGCGCCCTCCGTCTCGCTCTGCACGCGCAGCCCGTGCCCGCGCCGGATGATCTCGTTTGCGACGGCTTCGGTGAACCGCGACTCGATCTTGTAGCGCAACGCCTGATTCTGGAAGGGCGGCACGGCCACCGTGCGGATATGCGTCGGCATTCCGCCCTTCGTCACCGGCTTGTAGCACTCCGTAAACCCCGATGCCGAAGCCAGCAAGACCAGCACAGCGAACCCGCGAAAAAGTTTCCCCGCAAACGTCATCTCGACACTTCCCCTCTCTTCCCACCACGCCACACGCGAACGCCGCACGATACGATAAACAGTGACGAGTGACAAGTGACGGGTGACAAGAAAAGCCGTGAATCCTGAATCCTACATCGTGAACAGATAAAACCTTCGTTCTTCTATTCACGATTTACTTGTCACTGTTCATTCGTCACTTGTCACTGCTTTTATCCCGTCTGCGACCCGTGCGGTTTCGACGGCGGCGCGAACGTCGTGGACGCGTATGATGTGCGCGCCGCCGAGTATCGCAGCCGTAATGGAGGCCATCGTGCCGTGAAGTCGCCCTTCGACCGGCGCGTCGCCAAGCAGACGCCCGATGAACGACTTGCGCGACGTGCCGACGAGCAGCGGGAACTCCGCGAACGCGGCGGCAAGTTGGTCGAGCCGTGCGAGCAACTCCAAATTTTGCTCCTGGCTCTTGCCGAATCCGATGCCCGGATCAATCGCGATCTGCGCGCGCGCGACGCCGCGACGTTCGGCCAGAGCGATGCTCCAGAGCAGGCTGTTCGTCACTTCCGGCAGAATGCTTGCTACGGGCGGCAACTTGTGCAGCGTCGCGGGCGTGCCGCGCGAGTGCATAAGCACGAGTCCTGCCCCGTAGCGCGCGGCCTCGTCTGCGATGCCTTCGTCGAAACGGAGCGCGGAGATGTCGTTGACGATCTCCGCGCCCGCATCGAGCGCGGCGCGCGCCACTTCGGCTTTCGTCGTGTCAACGGAGATGACGGCGCGTGGCAGTTGCGCGCAGAGGCGCTCGACCACAGGCACGATGCGCTGCAACTCCTCCGCCGCCGTGACGCTTGCCCC
>DASQDV010000376.1:0-3367 GCA_035633995.1 Pyrinomonadaceae bacterium
CGTGAATCGTAAATAGACTAGAGCGTTTTTTCTATTTACGATTTACGATTCACTATTTACCAACCATGGCACTTACGCGAACGCAGAAAGAGATCAGGCAGCGCGCGCCGCTGTGGTTGCTCGCGCTCCTCGGAGTGAATCTGGTGTTGATGTCCGTCACGGCGCGCGATGAATCGGGGCACAAGCGTCTGATTCAGGTGTGGGCGCAGGCTCTCGTCTCGCCGGTGCAGAGCATCTTTTCCGGCGCGAGCGGCGCGGGCGTCGGCTTCTTCCAACATCTCGCCAGCCTCAACACGGCGGCCACCGAGAACGAACAACTCAAAAAGCGACTCGCCGACGCCGAAACCGAACTGCGCGAGGCGCGCATGGCGCGCGACGAGAATCAACACCTCAAAGGACTCCTCTCGCTCCGCGACGAGAGCGATGATTACAAGGTTGTGACCGCGCGCATCATCGCGCGCGACCCGTCCGAGTGGTTCGACTCCGTGATGATCAATCGTGGCAGTTCTTCCGGCATCGAGCGCGACATGCCGGTCGTCACGCATGAGGGCATCGTCGGGCGCATCGTCGGAGTCAGTCCGTTCACGGCGCAGGTGCTCTTGATTACGGACGAGCGTTCGGCGGCGGGCGCGGTGGTCGGCCAACTCGGCGCGTCGCAGGCGATGGGTTCGGTGCGCGGCTACGGCAAAAACGGCTTGCTCGACATGCGCTACGTGTCGGGGCTGGAGACGGTCAAGCAGGGCGACATCGTCGTGACGACCGGGCAGGACAGCATCTACCCGCCGGGCTTGAGCGTCGGCGAAGTGGTGGAATTCAGGCAGGGGTCGGCCACCTCCCCGCACGAGATCAAAGTGAAACCGACGGCGCGCCTGAACTCGCTGCGCGAGGTCGCCGTGCTGCTCTACCACCCGCCGCCGCGCGCCGCCGCCAACGCGCCCGCGCCGGACGCGAGAAAGCAGTGACGAGTGACAAGTTAAAAACAAAAGAGCCTCAGTCCGGAAACCAGAAACCTGTAACTTGAAACCTGTTCTTATCCCGTCACCTGTCGCCCGTCACTCGTGACTGTTTTTATGAGACTGAAGATCGCCCTGTGTGTCGCGCTCGCCGTTCTGTTGCAGACGAATCTGCGTCTCGTCTGGACGCCGCTGGTGCATCTCGATCTGCCGCTCGTCATGGTCACCTATTTCGCGCTCCGCCGCGACGTGGTGCAGGCGCTCATCGTGGGCTTTGTGGCCGGACTCGCCGTTGACGTTTTCAGCAAGGGACTCTTAGGCGCGAACGGGTTTTCCAAAACGCTCATCGCCTATCTCATCGCCGCGCTCGTCACGCGCATCATGCTCGACAACCCGCTGGCGCGCATCCCCGTCCTCGCGGGCGCGGCGGCCTTCGATGCCGTCGTCATAGTCTTTCTGCACCGCCTGCTCGGCCAACCTTCGCTCGTGCCCTTCGCCGAGACGACGGCCTACAAGACGATGGCAACCACCATCGCGGGCACGTTCATCTTTTACATGCTCGATATCTTTTTCAGCGACCGCGCGCGCCAGCGTCGTCATTTCGCCTTCCGCCGCCGCGCCGCGCGCCGCAGCCTGGTCAGCCGAAGGTAAAAGCGCAGTGACGGGTGACAAGTGACGAGCAACAAGCGATGAGTTAGAATCTATTTGGGAGTGTTGCTTGCACGTCTCTTAAACCGGTCAACCGTGCTTAGACTCGTCGCTCGTCGCTGGGCAACCGTTCTTTAACTCGTCACTCTTTTTTTATGAAATTCCACGACGAATCGCAAAATTTACGCGCGCGGCTGCGGATCATTCAGGTGCTCGTGTTCGTGCTGCTGGCCGTGCTGGGCGTGAGGCTCTATTTCCTCCAGGTCGTCAACGGCGCGTACTACGCCGAGCGCGCGGAGAACCAGCGCGTGCGCCTCCTGCCGATTCCGGCGCAGCGCGGCACGATTTTCGACCGCAACGGCGAGATTCTCGTAGATTCGCGCCCGATCTACAACGTCATCCTCTCGCGCGAGGAGATGCAGGGCAAAGACTTCAACTCGCTCGTCGCCCCGCTCTCCGCCGCGCTTGCGCTCGACCCGGAACTTTTGCGCGACCGCTTCGCCGAACTCAAGTCGCAGCCCGCCTTCGAGTCGATCATCATCAAGCAGAACGCTTCGATGGACGACATCCAGTGGGTCGAGGCGCGGCAGGCTTTCGACCACCCCGAACTGCGCATCGAGCAGCAGCCGCAGCGGCGCTACCCGGAAAACGGCGTGCTCGCGCACGTGCTCGGCTACGTCGCCGAGATCAACCCGAAGCAGTTGGAGCGCGACGAGTACAAGGTGAAGGGCTTGAAGCCGGGCGACATCATCGGGCAGGAGGGTCTGGAGGCCGTCTATGACGATTACCTGCGCGGGCGCGACGGCTACCGCAAAGTGATCGTGGACAGTCGCGGGCGCATTCAGGACGAGATCGAGAAGGTGCTGCCGCAGCCCGGTCAGGACATCGTCACGACCATTGATCTCGGCATGCAGGAGGTGGCCGAGGAACAGTTGCGCAACTCGCCTTCCGGTCGCGGCGTGATCATCTCGATGGACCCGAACAACGGCGAGATTCTGGCGATGGCCTCCGCGCCCACGTTCGACCCGAACCTCTTCTCGCAGCGCATCTCCACCAAAGGCGGACGCGCCGAATATGCCGCGCTCATCAAAGACCCGAAGCGTCCGCTCTACAATCGCGCCATACGCGGGCGCTACCCGCCCGGCTCGACGTGGAAGATTCCGATGGCTGTAGCGGGTTTGCAGCAGGGCGCGATCACGACCGAGAGTTCCGGCCTCGTCTGCGGCGGCGGCATCACGGTCGGCAACAAGTTCACGCGCTGCATGGGTCATCACGGCACGCCGGAGTTGCGCACGGCGATCAAACATTCCTGCGACGGCTACTTCTACCGTCTCGGCCTGAAGATGAAACTCGAAGGCATCATGGAGATGGTCGAGAATTTCGATCTCAACAAACGCACGGGCGTTGACCTGCCGCACGAGTTGATCAGTTGGACGCCCTCGCGCGAGTTCAAGAAGAAGTTTCAGCCGAAGGCCGCGCCCTGGGGCGACATAGACACGGTCTTCGCCTCGTTCGGGCAGGTTTACGAAAACATGACGCCGCTCTCGATGCTGCGCACGATTGCGGGCATCAGCGTCGGCGGCAAACTCTTCGTGCCGCACCTGCTCAAAGAGGTGCGGGAGATTCCGGCGATGGGCGAAGCGGGCAGGTTCGACTACCGCCCCGCGCGCCCCGCGCGTGCGTTCGCGCCGCTCGACACGTCGCGCCCCAACCCGAAAGTCGTGCCCATCTCGGAGGAGCCTCACCGGCTGGTCGTCGCAGGCATG
>DASQDV010000377.1:0-3310 GCA_035633995.1 Pyrinomonadaceae bacterium
ACGAAGACGCGGTGGCCTTGCCGCAAGTGCCATTCGATCTGGTGCGTGAGTTTTGCGCCCGGCCAGCCGCCGCCCGTGCCGATGGTGTCCCACCGGCCATAGCCGAGGCCGCGATAATAGTTCACCGCGACCGTCTGCCCGCCCGCCATCACGACCGCATCGACAGGCAACTGCGCGAGCCGCGCACGATACTCTTTCGTCAACGCGTGATTGGCGAGCGTTCGCGCTGCGAAGACGTAGACGATTGATCCGGTCAGGAGCGCAACCACGCCGACGAGCGCGCAGGCATAGACGAAGCCGCGCCGTGCGCTCTGCGTGCGCTGCGACGTGCGGCGCAACAGGTAGGCGGCGCTGATGGGGGCGAGCGCGGGCAGCCCCGACAGTTGAAAGCGCCCGTTGATGACGACGCTGTAGTTCGCCAAGAGCATCAGGTTGACGAAGAGGCCGACGAGCGCGAGGGCAAAGAGCGGCGTCCAGCCGCGCTCGCGCCACTCGCGGCGTCACGCGAAGGGGAGCAGGACGACCGTAACGGGCGCGGCGATGAAAAAGAGTTGGAAGAACGGCACGAGGTTGCGAAGGCTGACCGGATGCACCGCCGACTCGGCGCGCATCGAGGCGACCCAACCGTACCAGTACTGCCGGTAGTTGTTAACGTCAGCCAGCCACCACAGTGCGAACGGCGCGAGCGCGCAAATTAAGAAGAGCGCGCACGCCGAGGCGGTCAAAAACAGTTCGCGCCCCTTCAATTTCCACCCGTAGCACGTCGGCGCGAAGATGAGCCACACGCCGAAGAACCCGACCGGCTCGCGTATGTTCACGCACAGGCCGAGCAGCGCCGCGCCCGCTAAGACCTGCCAACCTCTGCGCCTTTGCATGCCGCGCAGGTGCATCACGAGCGCGACCGAGAGCAAAAGGATCGAAGGCGTCTCCGTCATGGCCTGCCCGCTGTAGACGATGAAGAAGGGCGAGAGCGCGAGCATGAAAGCCGCGACGGTCGCCGCCGCGTGCGACGCGGTCAATTCGCGCGCGAGCGTCCAGCAGGCGACGACGGCAAAGGGCGTCTGGCAGACGACCATGTACTTGAAAAGCAGATACGCCTGATCGCTCTGCAAGCCGAAGAGTGCGCGGGCAATGCGGTAGGCCGCGTGGTTCGTAAATATGAACAGCATGCGCCCGAACAACATCGAGGACGGCTGGCCGCGCACGGCGCTGACCGTGTAGTCGAGCGCGTCCCAGTCGCCCGCGAACGGGTCGAGAAAATAGAGTGTGAAGAGAAGTGCGACCGTGACGGGCGGAAGCCACCAGCGCCATGCCTGCCTGAGCATCGGGAACAGGGCGTCGTCGTGTGTCGGAGCGTTGAAGCGAATAGCGGCGGCGGCGTCAGCCGCTGTTGGAGCGGCGACGCGTGCGGCGGCGGCGGTCTTGGTCTTCGGGAGTGAGCGAGTCAATCAGTTTATTGTCGAACGATTCTTCGGGACGTTTAACCATCGTCAGGCGATTGCCGCGCTCATTGTACGCGACCTCGTCCATAATGTTGTAAATCAGGAGGACGCCGCGCCCCGATGTCCTGAACAAGTTGGCCGGGTCGCGCGGGTCTGGAACGTCTTTGATGTTGAAGCCCTCGCCCTCGTCTTCGATGGTGAAGCGCGCCTCTTTCGGCGAGAGGTCGGCCGTGATGCGGACGAGTTTCTTCTGATCGTACTTGTTGCCGTGCTTGACGGCGTTGACGAAAGCCTCGTCGAGCGCGATGAAGAGGTTGGAGCGTTCGGGGTTGATGAGGCCGAGTTTCGAGGCGCGTTCGTGCAAATAATGGAGCACGCCGTTCATCAACGAAAGGTCGCTCGGCAACTCGAACTCGATGCGCTCGCGCACGAACGGCATGACCTTCATGTCTTCGACGAAGCGCAGTTTGTAGCCGAGCGTTTTTTCGACGATGGCTTGCAGTTCCTGTTTGTCGTAGGGGCGGCGCAGGTAGTTGGCCGCGCCCATCTTGAAGGCTTTGACGAGGCCGGGATGCTGCACGTCCTCCGACGAGACGACGACGGGCACGACGAGCCGCCGTCGCTTGATCTCGCTCAAGACCTGCACGTTGCCCTCGGCGTCTTCCGTCAGATCGCTGATGATGAGGTCGAAATCTTCGAGGTCTTCGCGGGCGAGCGCCTCGTCGCGGTTGCCGGTGGCGACGACTTCGTGGCCGAACTCGCCGAGCACCTGCGAGAGGAGCGTGCGCAGCTCCTTGTTGGCATCCACGATCAGGATTCGACGTTTATCCATTAATCACCGATTCCGCTTAAGACCCTTCAAGAGCGGGAGAGGAGCACTGAAAAAGCGCGCCCGAGGGAGACACGCTTGACCGCTACGTTGTACGCCACAGGACGGCACGAGGTTTCGTGAATATAGCACACGCGCCGACGCGTCCGGCAAGGCCGAAAGCGCGCGGGCGCAGCCAATCGAAAACAACCCGTGTTTCTGCTAGACTCGCCGCGCGGCTCACTTTAATGCAAATCTCACTCGACAAACCCGAGCGCCCCGCAGGCGACGCACACACGCCGCGCGGCGGACGACGCGGCGAACGACCACGCGCCGACGAGAAAACTACGCTGCGCGCCGACCGCTTCGCAGACCTCTCGGCTTACACTTTCAAGCAACGCCTCATCATCCGCGCCGCCGACCTCGCTTTCTACGTCCTCATCAATCTCATCGGGCGCACCACGCGTTTCGAGGTCGAGGGCTGGGAGCACTGGGAGGCCGCGACGCGCGGGGGGCGGCAGCCCATCATCTACGCCTTCTGGCACAACCGCATTCTTCTCGGCACCTACTTCTTCCGGCGGCGCGGCATCGTCGTGATGACCTCGCGTAGTTTCGACGGCGAATACATCGCGCGCTTCATCCATCGCTTCGGCTACGGCGCGGCGCGCGGCTCATCGTCGCGCGGCGCGGTCGGCGCGCTCGTCGAGATGGTCAAACTGGTGCGGCAGGGTCGCCCCGCCGGTTTTACCATGGACGGGCCGCGCGGCCCGCGCTACGTCGCCAAAATGGGCGCGCTGCTCTTAGCCAAAAAAACCGGCGCGCCCATCCTCCCCTTCACCGTCAACGCCGCGCGCTACTACGCCGCGCCGAGTTGGGACGCCTTCCAGGTTCCCTACCCGTTCACGCGCGCACGCGTCCTCATCGCCCCTCCGATCCACGTCCCCGCAGACGCCGACGAAGCCGAACTCTCTGCCAAGCGCGACGAACTCCACCGCGCGCTCGACGCTTTGAACGAAAAGAGTTTTTAGGCGGCTGGACGCGCGCGTGGAATACGCCGGAT
>DASQDV010000378.1:0-4700 GCA_035633995.1 Pyrinomonadaceae bacterium
AGAACGGCAAATGATATTTTGCGCGGCTGCCTATTTTTTGCCCGTCTCGGCAAGAGCCTTTTCGATGGCGGCTTTGATTCCTTCGTAACTGCGTTCGTTCGTCATGCGCCCGTTGACGAAGAAGGTCGGCGTGCTGCCTACGCCGAGACTGATCCCTTCCGCATAGTCGCGCTGGACTTTGTCTGCGAACTGGCCGGAGTCGAGCATCGCGTCAAACTTCTGCCGGTCGAGTCCGGCACGCAGCGCATACTCTTTCAATTTATCCACGCTCAAGGCCTTCTGATTCGCAAACAACAGCGCGGTATACTCCCAGTACTTCCCTTGCGCGCGCGCCGCTTCTGCCGCCTCCGCCGCCTTGCGCGCGTCCGCGTGCATTTCTAACGGAAAATCGCGCACGACGAGACGCACGCGGTCGCCGTATTCGGCCACGAGTCTTTCGAGCGTCGGCTGCGCGGCGGCGCAACTCGGGCACTGGAAATCCGTGAACTCGACAATCGTGACGGGCGCAGCGGGGTTGCCCTTGATGGGCTGATCGTCAACGGCGATCTGGTAGACGGGCGCTTCAGGAGCGCGCAGGTTGATCTGGAGCGTCGCCGCCTTGCGCAACTGCTCCGCGAAAGCGGTTTGCACGCCGCGCTTCTGCGTCTCCTGCAAATACTGGATGATCTGATCTTTCAACTGCACGAAATCGCCGTTGATGCGATCCTTGTTTTGATCGTAAAAGGTGCGCGCTTCGGCCTCCGTCACGGGTTTCAGCTTGGCTTCGACTTCGGCGTCGAGCAGAGCCTTCGTCGTCACCTTTCGCTTCTGCGCTTCCTGTTCGAGCAGGCTGTCGTTGATGCGCAGGTCAACTTCGGTCTTGCGCAATTGATAGGTGCGCTCCTGCGCGCTGTAGATGAGCGGCTTGAGCGAGTCTTCGATGTTTGCGGAAGTGAGTTTTTCGCCGTTGACGACGGCGAGGACGCGCGCACGGTCGGCGGCGGTCGCCGGTGGAGGGGTGACGGGGGCGAGCACCTGGACTTGCGCGGCGGCGCGCAGACGGTCGGCGAATTTCTTGGCCTCCTCGCGCTGCCTCTGCTCGCGCAGGTAGGAAATGATGTCGGCTTTCACGTCTTTGAACTCGCCGCTGATCTTCGCCTTGTTCGCGTTGTAGAAGAGTTGCGCTTCGGCCTCGGTCGGCTCGGTGACTTTGGCGATGATCTCTTCCTCCAACAACTTGCTCGTGGTCTTGCCGCGTTTCTTGGCTTCGGCTTCGAGCAGCCGCGAGTTGATCTGCAAGTCGAGTTCGCGCTGCCGCGCCTCGATGACGGTCTTACGCAGTTCATCAATCTGCGGCTTGATACGCTCGTCAACCTCCTGCTTGCTGATCCTGACGCCGTTCACCACGGCGACGACATCCGGCAACGGCTCGCCCTCACAGCCGCAGTCCACCATAGCCGCCCCGGCGTCGCGTGCGGCTGCCGAGGGCAGGCCGGGCGGCTTGGGCTGCGGCGTGGGCTGCGGCGTGGGTTGCGCTGTTGCGGGTTTACTTTGCGTCGCGGGGGTTGCAGGAGCCGTGCGTCGCGTCTGTGCGCCGGCAGAGACGTGCGCAGACGCGAAGATAAGTGCGAGAGTTAAAAACTTTTTCATCAATCCTCCAAAGGCAACTGTGACGAGTGAAGTGTGGATCGCCATTGTAGCAACTCGGATGATTTTTGCCACGCGCCGGATGCTCGGCACCGGTCGTTAAAAGTTGACGCACGCGGGCGCATTCGCGCTTTCGCCGTGCTTTACTTTTTCAGGCGTGCTGTTGTGGTCAGACGCGCCGCTTCGCTTGCCTCTTCGTCGTCGTCTTCGATTTCGGGGAGCATCGCGTCGAAGGCGGGGAGGCGCGAAATTTCCGGCATCGGCACGCTCGCGCCGCGCACGGAAAACCAGATGATCTCGTTCAAGACGCGCGGGTCGGCCATGTCTGCGAAGGCGAGGTTTTGCTCGCCGGTGCGCCTCATCCAGTAAGCGGTTGAGGCGTCGCGCGCGGGCGGGATCATCAAATTATCCGGCGCAACGTCGGGCAGGATGGCCTTGAAAGGCCGGAGGTCTGCCTGCTCGCGGAAAATGTCTATGGGCACGGCCATAGCGTCGAGTTGATTCATGGGACTCAAAGATAGCAGCAGTTCCATCGTGCGGATCAAACTGACGGTGTTGTGGAAAGTGTGTACGTATGCGCCGGGGCGATTATAGGCGCTGATGACGAGCGCGGGAGCGCGGTGTGCGTCAACATGATCGGGGCCGTCCTGCGCGTCGTCTTCGACGACGAAGATGGCAGTGTCCGGCCAGTAGGGACTTTCGGAGATGGCTTCGACGATGCGACCGACGGCGTAGTCGTTTTCCGCCACGTAAAACTGCGGCGTCGGAAAGTTGGCCGTCAATCCTTCGGTGTGATCGTTTGGCAGGCGCACGATGGAGAGATGCGGCAGGCGGTCGGGTTTGCCCGCCTTGCGCTCGGCGACGAATACGCGAAATTCTTTGAGCCATTCGCCGACGCGCGAGTTGCCGCGAAAGCGCGCGTCGGCGTGCTCGGTCGAGATGAGCGGGTCGAGTTGCCCGCCGGATTCACGCGCGGCGCGGTATGAGTCGGGCGTCATAGCGTCGGGCGTGAGTTGATCGAAGTTGCGAAAGGTGTGGCTGTGGTTTCCTTCCAGACTCTTCTTTGTCGGAAAGGCCGACGCGGTCGGCGAGAGGTCTGGATAGGTGCGGCGGCGGTTGGCGTTGAGCGCGGCGACGAAAGCTTCGGAGAAAGTGGAGATGAATTCTCCGTAGTTGCGATAGCGCAAGCCCGCACGCGCCGCGGCGTCCCAGAGATAGAGCGAGGCGGGTTCGGCCACGTCGCGCGAGTTGTTGAGATAGGGCACGTAGCCGCGCAGGAATTGTTCCAACTCGACGGCGGTGACGGCGCGCGGAAAGAGCGGCGTCCGGTCGCGTGCGCTCTGCGAGGCCGGGCGATAGTCGGGCAGACGATTGAAGCCTTCGTAATCATACGAGCGACCGCGACTGCTGTAGCTCCAGCGGTAAGCTTTGTCAACATAGTCTGTGGAGAAGGCTGCGGTTGACCAGTTGTGGCCGTCGGGGCTGGCCTCCGCGTTGACGAAGAAGCGGTCGAGCAGCCCGAAGCGCAGGGCGAGTGCGCGCGCATTGGGCGTGATGTTTTGCGCTGCGCCGTTCGGCCTTCGGGCTGCGTCTCCCGCGCCGAAGATGGCGAGCGACGGGTCGCCGTCGGCGCGTTCACCGCCCCCCGCGCGTTCGAGGTCGCCGAAGACTTGATCGTAAGTTCGATTCTCTTTGATGACGTAAACGACGTGCTTGATGGGAGACGCGCCGCGAAAGAGTTTTGCGCGCGGCGCGTCGAGCAGGCCGTTGTTGCGCAAGACCTGCGAGGTGTAGCGTGTGAGCGCGGGCGCGTCGGGTTCGCCGACCGCGTAGATGTTGCCGGAGACAAGCGCGACGCTATACTCGCCGCCCTGATTGTGGTAACGCCCCGTGCCTGTGGGGAAACGATCATTCGCCGCGTTCGGCTCGCGCCCCGAATTGTTGACGACGAGCGAAGAGTTTTCAAAGCCCGTCCCCTTGCCGTTGCCGTAGAAGATCGTGCGGCCTACGACCGCAACGGCGGAAGGATACCGCCCCGTCGGAATGAAGCCGCGCACCTTACTGCGCTGCGCCGCGTCGAGCCGCTCACGCGCCTCTTCTTCCTCGCTCTCACCCTTCTCTTCTTCCTCACCCTCTTCGCTCTCATGCTCCCCGGCATTCTGATCAACCTGCGGGCGTCCCGCGCGCTTCACCAATTCCTTGCCCGCCTCTGCTTCATGCGCGTCTACTGTTGCGCGTTGAGGTGTCTGCGCAAGTTCGCCGCGCGATTGCGGTGAGAGCGTGACGACGGCAATCGAGTTGCTGTGCGCGTTGGCGACGTAGAGCGTTGCGCCGTCAGCGGCGAGCGCAAGGCTTTCGGGGCTGTTGCCGACGAGTGAATTTTCGGCGAGCCGCACGTTGATGCGTTCTATCTCGCGATCCGACAGGGTGTCTATGACCGAGACGCTGTCCGCGTTGGAGTTGACGGCATAGAGCCGCGTGCGCTGTGCGTTGAAGATCATGGCCGTCGGATGCCGCGCCACCGGAATGTAACTGAGAGCTTCACCGTCGCCGCCGGGACTGTAGACGGCGATTGATTCGTCGTTCCAACACGAAATGTAAACTTTTGAAACCTTGCCGCTTGCCGGAGCAGACAAGGCCGCGACGGCATATGGATAGATGTTGTGTTTCGGATTCCCGCGCCGCCTGAGGTCAATGCGCTTGACGGAGGGCTTGCCGCTCGCGGGGTTTGAGATCATGGCGAAGCTGTCGTCTAGATTATTCGCGACAAAGAGCGTTTCGCCGTCGGGGCTGATGGCGAGTCCGGTCGGATAGACGGGCTTCTGGTTGCTGTTGTAACGCTCGATTGGCCGCTCTGAACTGAGCGAGTTGAGATCGATAAACGGCGCTTCGACTTTCGTGTTCGGGCCGGGCGAGGCGGGCTTAAGGGGCGGAAGCGTGCGCGCGTTGAATTTGAACATCCAGATTTTATTCTCGAAGCCGCCCGCGACGTACATCGCGTGCGAGCCGTCGGCGTCCGCGCGCGGCGCGAAGACGAGGCCGACGTTTGCGCTCTGCGGCGTCGGGAAATAGAT
>DASQDV010000379.1:0-6006 GCA_035633995.1 Pyrinomonadaceae bacterium
GCTGGTGCATGCCTGCGAAGATGTTGGATTGATGCGCAAGCGTGCCGGAGTACGGCGCGGGGCTGCTGCTCACCCAATTCCAGCCTTCGTTATCTCCGCCGACAACGCTGCCTGCGGGAACGGCGTCTTCCACCCACACCACACTCGACGATCTGCCCGCGCGATCCCAAGTGGCACGCCCGCCGTAGAGTGTGAAGGCCATGCCGTTGAGTGTGTGGCCTTCAAGCCCGACCTGACTGGCCGGGACTTCGAGCCGCACCCACTGGCCTGTGGCCGGGAGCGCGCCCATGTAGCGGCGACTGTTCGTGCCGTCCGTGCCCCAGGGAATGTTGTTCGCGCCCCAGTAGGCGCGATGCTCCCATGTCCCGTCGTTCCATTGCAGCATCAACTCGCTCGGCGGGTTCGCCGGGTCCAGATAGACGTAGGTGAAAAGCATGTCGCCGGGACTGACGGCCAGAGTGTTCGTCGCGTCGAAGAAGTGGTGTTGATGCCAGCCGCCGTAGATGCTGGACTGGTGCGCGGAGGTACCTGAAAAGGGGGCGGGACTACTGCTCACCCAATTCCAACTGTCGTTATCGGCGGCGGTCGAAGCGCCCGCCGGCACCGCATCCTCAACCCAGACGACATCGCCCGGCGGCGTTGCCGTCGGCGCGGTCGGAATCTGGACGATGAAGAGATCGTTTCTGTTGCGCCCGCCCCAGTTTGAAGAGAAGGCGACGAAGCGACCGTCGCGGCTGATGTTGGCGCGCGACGACTGGTAGTAGTCGTCCGTGTAAATTGACTGATGATGCGCGAGGCGGCGCACGCGCTGGCTGCCGTCCGTCGAAACCTGCACCAACTCGTCTTCCATCACGTTGTTGAGATGCTCTGTGTAGAAACTGACGAGCGACCACAACTCGTTATCGGCCAGCATCGAGAGGTGGAAGCCACCGTAGTTGCCCTCGTTCGTGAGGTCGAGGATTTCGACAATGTTGTCGTGCGGGGCGCTCAGGCGGCGCGAGGTGATGCCGAGGATGTAATCGCCGTTGCCGATGGCCGTGCCCGTCCCCACGTCATAGTGCGAGGGGGCGTGATCGGGCGCGTCGTCCGTCAGGTTCTCCACCTGCCCGGTATCCAGATTGACGATCTGCACCTCGATCTGTCCCGCGCCCTGGTTGTTCGTGTTGACGAACAGGAAGTGTCCCGTCTTATCGAGCCGCACTTCGTTGATGCCGACGGTGCTCTGCGCGAGCACGCTGTCGGTGCTGTCCCGGTAAACGATGTAGCCCGTCTCGTGGTAGATGAGGTCGCCATTGGCGTCGCGTTCCGGCCCGGCGGTTCTGAGTTTGAAGCTGAACGTGTTGTCGTCCTGCGCGACGGACATCTCTTGCAGGAACTGGTTAGGGGCGAGGTAGCCGCTCAAATCCGCAATGGGCGTGTAGGTCTGTGTCGAGACCTTGTAACTGTAAATCTTCGTGCCGCTGTCGGTGTGAACGAAGAGTTTGTCGGGGTCGCTGAAAGACCAGACGGCGTCGTCGAGGCGGATGGGGATATTACCGGGCGGCGAATATGGAACGGGGGCGAGACGCGCGCCGAGGGTGAAGGTCGCCGGGGTGAATTCATAGATGCTGCCCATCTGCTGCGCCCCGACTTCCATCGCCAGGATGTACGTGTTGTTCGAGTTGAAAGTCGCCCAGTAGCTGTAGCTCGTGCCGGCGCCGCCGACGGGCACGCTCGTCTCGTCGGTCACGCGCATGATCGTGGTGCCGAAGGTCGGGTCGCAGAACTTCCCGCCCGCGAGCGGCAAGGCCGGCGGGGTCGGCTTGCTGCGAACGGCGGTGCGGCTGGTTTCAATCGCGGGAGTGCAGGTTTGTGCCGTCGCCTGTCCGGCGGACAGCAGGCATAGCGACAGGCAGACGAACAAAATGATCGTCCGATGGTGAGGGTATGCTGAAGTGAGGCGTATCCTCTGCTCACGTGTTTTCATGATTAAATTTTCCTTGTTGAGGGCGGTGAGTGTAGCGGTCTGCGACGCGGTTTTCGCGATAAAGCGGTTGGACTTTATCGGGCGGTAACGTCAGGCGTTAGCGAGTTATTCAGGGAGCGGCAGGAGTCTATCACGGCGCGTGTGGAGTGTCCACGCTTTACAGGTTCTGCAAAATCAAAATACGCCTGCGCCGGACGCGTGAAGTTCGGCGCAAGCGGAGAGCGCGCGAAGCAGACGAGGAGTTCTCCGTCTGCTCCGCGCGCGTCTGCGGCGGAGATAAGACTTAAGTTTCTAAGTCACACTCGAACCGTGTGTCGCGCTAAAACGCCGCCATGATGGCTTCGGCGAACTCCATCGTTCCGGCGTGGCCGCCGATGTCGCGCGTGCGCACCTTGCCTTCGGTGAATGTTTTGAGCATCGCCCCTTCGATCTTCTGCGCGGCGTCGCGTTCGCCCATGTGGCGCAGCATGAGGATGCCGGATTGGAGGAGCGCGGTCGGGTTGGCGATGCCCTGACCGGCGATGTCGGGCGCGCTGCCGTGAACGGCCTCGAAGACCGCGCCGCGCTCGCCGCTGTTCGCGCCGGGCACGAGTCCGAGTCCGCCGATGAGACCGGCGCACAGGTCGGAGACGATGTCGCCGTAGAGATTCTCTAACAGCATGATGTCGAACTGTTCGGGGCGCATGACGAGTTGCATGCAGGCGTTATCGACGATCTTGTCGTCGGCCTCAACCTCCGGAAAATCCTTCGCCACGTTGCGGAAGCAATCGAGGAAGAGGCCGTCGGACAACTTCATGATGTTGGCCTTGTGAACGGCGGTCACTTTCCTGCGCCCCTCGCGGCGCGCGAACTCGAAGGCATACTTGGCGATGCGCGTCGAAGCCTTCTCCGTGATGATCTTGATGCTCTCGACCACGCCGGGCACGACGACGTGCTCGATGCCCGAATAGAGGTCTTCCGTGTTCTCGCGCACGACGACGAGATCGAGTTCCGGGTAGCGCGAAGGCACGTTCGGTAAAGCGCGCACGGGGCGCAGGTTGGCGTAGAGGTCGAGCGCCTTGCGCAGGCCGACGTTGACGGACGTGAAGCCTTTGCCGACGGGCGTGGTGATCGGCCCTTTGAGCGCGACCTTGTTACGCTGGATGGATTCGAGGAGGTCTGCGGGCAGCGTCTCGCCGAACTTCTCCAGAGCCTGCGCGCCCGCGTAATGCGTCTCCCATTCGACCTCGACGCCCGCCGCCTCGATGATGCGCACGACCGCCGCAGTGACTTCCGGCCCGATGCCGTCGCCCGGAATGAGTGTGATAGTATGTTTCATAGTCAGAATACAGAAAACAGGAGTTAGAATTCAGCGTTAAGAAGTCATCTCCCAGAAGTTCGGAGCGAGTGGCATGAGAGCTTTCGGAAACTCCTGCTCTTCTGACTCCTGTTTTCTGTATTCTGACTTCTGCTTAAACTTTTCTGCATCATACCAGCAACTCTAATTCAATGCGAAATGGGAACGAGTTACCGGAGCGGGCGGAGGTGGTCGTCGTGGGCGGCGGCGTGGTCGGGCTGGCGTGCGTGCGCGAGTTGGCGCGGCGCGGCGCGGAAGCGGTTTTGATCGAGCGCGGCGCGGCGGGCGCGGAATCATCCTGGGCTGCCGCCGGAATGCTCGCGCCGCAGGTGGAGGCCGATGGCGCGGACGAATTTTTCGCGCTGGCCTCCGCGAGCCGCGACCTCTACCCGGACTTCGCGCGCGAACTCGAAGCGGAATCAGGCGTTGATATTGAACTCGACCGGACGGGCACGCTCTATCTCGCCTTCACGGATAAGGACGAGGAAGAATGCGAGCGGCGATACGACTGGCAGACGCGCGCCGGGCTGCGTGTCGAACGCCTGACGGCGCGCGAGGTGCTCGAACTTGAGCCGCAAGTGTCGGCGCGCGTGCGCTCGGCTTTGCGTTTCCCGCTCGACGGGCAGGTGGAGAATCGCCGCCTCGTCGCCGCGCTCGCGCGCTCGGCGGAGGCGCACGGCGCGCGCATCGTCACGCACACGGAAGTCACGTCGATCAACGTCGAAGGCGAGCGCGCTGCGGGCGTCGAAACCGAGCGCGGCGCGACGCGCGCGGGCGTGGCGGTCGTCGTCGCCTGCGGCGCGTGGTCGTCGCTCGTCCCGCGAAGCGAAGTTTCTTCCACGCGCGACGGCAGCGATACGAGTTGCCCGCGCATCGAACCCGTTCGCGGGCAGATACTTTGTTACGCGCCCGCATCGCCGACGCTTGTGCGCCACGTCGTCTACAGCCCGCGCGGCTACATCCTCCCGCGCCGCGACGGGCGACTGCTCGCGGGCACGACGACCGAACACACGGGCTTCGACAAATCTGTGACCGACGCCGGACGGCGCGCGATCACGGCGCAGGCAGAGGAGATCGCGCCTGCCGTCGCCCGTCTGGTTTTGTCGGATGCGTGGGCGGGCTTGCGCCCGCACGGCGCGGACGACCGGCCTGTGATCGGCGCGTGCGAAGACGTGCCGAACCTGTTTTACGCCACCGGCCACTATCGCAACGGCATCCTGCTCGCGCCGCTGACGGGCGCGCTCGTCGCCGAAATGATCTTGCGGCGCGGCGCTGTCCCCGACATGCTCAGGGCTTTCACGCCCGCGCGCTTTCGCCCCGCCTCTTGCGGCGCGGTCTGATTCAAGAGAGATGAGGTTTACATAAAGATATGAAACTCACGCACAGGCGCACAGGCGCACAGGTAAGACGCGCAGGGTTGATGAGAGAAAGTGCGCACGCGGAAAGATGCCGCACGATGCTTCTTCGCGCCTGTGCGCCTTTGCGTGAGACTTTTCCTCGCCTTCTCCTCTTGTCGCTCGTCGTCGTCTCGCTCTACAGCTTGCCCGCACAAACTCGCGCGCAGAGCGCGGCATCAATCGCTTCGCCCGCTGCGGCATCGTCGCCGGAGCGCGCACGAGAAGTCGCGGAGTTGTACGCGGAGGCCGAAGGCTACGCGCGGAAGAAGTACGAGGCGTTCGAGCGTGAGGGCATCGGTTACGATCAAAAGCTGGTCGAACAGGTCGAGCGCGAGCAGCGCGCTCACGCCGCGCGTTACGCCGCCGAAGTCGCAGCGCGCGAATCGTTAAGCGCGAAGGAAGTTTTATATCTCGGTCAACTCTACAACGTCGCCGAAGACGGCGAGCGCGCGTCCGCGACGATGTCCAAATTTCTCGCAGAGCATTCGGAGTCGGCGAGCGCACAGGATAAACAGACCGCGCGTTACGTGATCGCTTTGCAGGCGGCAAAGAAGGGGGCGCTCGCGCAGGCCGAAACCGCGCTCGCGGATTATCTGAAAGCCAGTGCGCCCGGCGCCGACCATGAGCGGCGTTATCGTTTGGAGACGGCGCTCGCCGCGAGTTATCGCGCAGAGCGGCAGCCGGAGCCGGCAATCGCGCACGCGCGCGCAGCGTTGGAGGCAGCCAAGCGCCTGCACGCGCAAAGTCCGCTCGACACGGCGACGCGCGATGCGGTCTTCTATCGCACGCTCTCTTTCATCAGCGAGGCCGCGCTCGACCTGAAGCGCACGGACGATGCAATCGCCGCGCTGCAAGAACTCAGACGCCTGAGCGTTAGTTTCCCGTCCGCCGATCTCTATCGCCGCGCGACGCTGTTGCTGGGGCGGATCGTCCCGGCGGTCGCCTACGTCTCGAAGCCCGATGATCCGCTGTTTCGCGTCGAGTCGGGCGCGCGGCTCGCGCCTGAGATCGCGGTCGCAGATTGGATCGAGCAGAAGCCCGCCACGCTGCGCTCTTTGCGCGGGCGCGTCGTGCTCCTGGACTTCTGGGCTTTGTGGTGTACGCCGTGCCACGCCGCGCTGCCGCACATCGCCGAGTGGCAGGAGAAATACAAGGAGCGCGGTTTGAGCGTCGTCGCGCTGACGGAGTATCGCAACACGGTGAACGGTCGGCGCGTGCGCACGCCGCAGGAGGTCGGCGAGTTGCGCCGCTTCCGACGCGCCTCGCGCCTGCCCTTCGGCTTCGCCGTCGCAGACACGACCGCGACC
>DASQDV010000380.1:0-6574 GCA_035633995.1 Pyrinomonadaceae bacterium
CACACGACCGCCGGGAACAAGCCGAACGAGTTGCAGACTGCGGCGGCGGCGGGCGTCACGCGCGTCGGCGCGATACTCGGCACGCCGCTCTACATGTCGCCCGAACAGTGTCGCGGCCAGCGGCTCGACGCGCGTTCCGACATCTACAGCTTGGGCGTCATCGCCTACCAGATGCTGACGGGCGAGACGCCGTTTGCGGGCGATATGGTGTCCGTCATGCGGCAGCACATGGAGGCTCAACCGCCCCCCCTGCGCGACAAGAACCGGAAGGTGAAGCGCAAGGTGGCGCGGCAGGTGATGCTGGCGCTCAAGAAGAACCCTTTGGATCGACCGGCGAGCGCCGCCGGGTTCGCTTCTGCGCTGCGCGGCAGTTCCGAAGGCATCGGTTCGCTCCTGACGCGCGCCTTCGCGCTCTACAGCGAACACTTCCCGAAGTTCCTGCGCATCTCGCTTCTGGCGCATGTGCCCGTCATCGTCATGCTCTTTGTGATGATCGGCTTCGACGCTTTGCAGCGCGCAAAGGTGATGCCAACGTGGTTGACCATCGTGCTCATCGCCATTCTCGGGCTGCTCAATCTCGTCGTCAGCTTTCTCTCCACTTCCGTCATCACGGCCATGACCGCACTGATGGTCACGCAACTGCACGTCGCCCCGATGCGGCCGCTCTCGATGCACGACGCGCTCGCGGTCTTGAAGCGACGCTGGCGACCTTTCCTGCGCACGAGCATACGGGTCAGTCTGTCGGTGATGATCGGCTTCGTGCTCCTCTTCATCCCCGGCTTCATCATGCTCGTCAAGTATTCGCTCTATGCTCCCGTCGTGCTGATGGAGGGGTTGGAGAAGCGCGCCGCGCTCGCACGCGCCAACGAGCTTTCGCGCCGCTCGCGCCGCACCGTCATCGCGTTGCTGCTCATCCAACTCCTGCTGCCGTTCGTCGTCGGCGCCGTCGTCGGCTTCTTCTCGGTTAAACTGAAGGGCGGTAATAATCTGATCATCGGCTCCGGCTCGCAGGTGCTCGGTCGCCTCGCGCCGCTCTTCAACATCATCAGCGTGCCGCTCATCTCCATCTCGACCGCGCTGCTCTACCTGAAGATGCGACAACTCGGCGGCGAGACGTTCAAAGAGACGCTCGAACAATTCGACAACGTCGAAGCGCCGCGCCGTCGCTGGCAGGAGCGTATGCGCCGCCGTCTCACCGTCAACACGCCGGTCAGTCGCGGTTAAGCGCCGCGCCGCGCCGCGTGCGCGGCGCGCTTCCCTTGCGCGGACGAATCAATAAATCAATCCGGTCACTCCTTTTTTCCCGCTTCATCTCGCACCTGTGATATAGAGTTGTGCGCTCCAAACGGCGTGACCGGCACGCGAAGCCGCAACCGGCGCGCAACGCGCCTCAACCAGAAACCTGCGTCGCCGCATCAATCCTGCAATCCTCGTGCGGTCGCAAACAGTCGCCTACTGAAATTTGTCTGAAACAGTTTGCCCCGCCCGCCGGCGAAAAACTGTTTCCGGTTCCCCACTAAGCTTGCCTGCCGGATTCGCCCCCGGTTTGAAAGGAGACGAAACATGCTATTCGGATCGACGGTGCTGGAAGTAGCCATCGGGATGATCTTCATCTACCTGCTGCTGAGCCTGCTGGCTTCGGCCATCAGCGAGTACATCGAAGCGTTAGTGAATAATCGCGGGAGGAACCTGCGCCGGGGCATCGAGTTGTTGCTCAACGATCAGGGACATAAAGACGATGGGCACCAAGACCTCGCCACCGACCTTTATAACCACGGACTCGTTCGCGGCCTCTTTCGCGGACATAATGGCCGCAAGCTCCCCTCCTACATCCCGTCGCGCACCTTCGCCCTCGCCCTGTGGCACATGGTCGGTAAGGAGCAGGCCGGGGAAGGCGGAACGGCCAACGTCGCCCAGATCAGAAGTGCCATTGATAAACTTCCCAATCGTGAATTGAGAGAGGCGCTCGACGCTTTGATCAACGACGCGCAGAACAATTTCGATCAGGCCATCAAGAACATCGGCGATTGGTACGAGGCGGGCATGGATCGCATCTCGGGCAGGTACAAGCGCACCGTGCAGATAATCCTGCTCGCCACCGGCTGCATCCTTGCCTCCTTCCTCAACGCCGATTCCATCAACATCGGCAAGGCGCTCTTTCAGGACGACGCGCTCCGCAACGCGATTGTCAAAGAGGCGGAAAACATCAGCCCGCCGCCGACGCCGACGCCCGCGCCGCAGCCGACGCCCACCCCGGCCAATGAGGAGGAGGCCAGGCAGCAGCGAGAACAAGCCGCTAAGGAAAGACAAGAGAGGCAGGACGCGGCGCTGCAACGCGTGCGCGACATCCGCACCCAACTCGGGGCGACCGGATTGCCGCTCGGCTGGGTCACGACCGAAGTGGATAGCAACGGCAACATCCTGAACAAGAACGACCCCCGCCGCAAGCCTCTGAAGGATGAATATGAACTGTGGGTGTTGAAGATACTGGGTCTGCTCATCACGGGCTTCGCCGTCTCGCAGGGCGCGCCCTTCTGGTTCGACGTCTTGAACAAGTTCATGGTGATTCGCTCGACCGTCAAGCCGCGTGAGAAAAGCCGCGAGGAAGGGTCGAAGGATGCGACGGACGACGTTTCCGAGAAGACCGATATAAACAATGACGCCGACACCGCGCCGAGCAAGGGTTAACTCGGAGCGCGACAGGCCGGGCAGGCCGTGCCTCGTAGGCACGCGCGCGGGGCGGCAAAATTTGTTCACGGCGTCTCTCGAATTTTGAGCGTCCACCCGGAAAGCGGGCGACGCGTGCGCGGTGAAACTTCACGCCGCGCGCGTCGCCCGCTTTCGCGCTCTCATACTGCCCCGCGCCCGCACAATTCCGGAAGCATCACGCGCCCGGAGCGACGGCGCGTTTGAGACTTTCGGCCGGACGGGCTACACTTTGAGGTTTGGTTTGCACGCAAATTGTCCAGAGGTGTCTATGAGCCGAAATAGTGAGACTGAGTTTGAGAATTTTTTGCAACAGCATGACGAGACGGCGTGGGCGCGCGCGCTCGAAAATTTGCTCCCCGCGATACACGAAGTTGACCGCAACGCCACGTCCATCTGGTTCGCTTTCTTCCCCCTCGCGCTCGCGCGTGCCTTCCGGCAGGCGGACGACCCCGAAAAATTGGCGCAGCAGTTGTTGATGCAGGGCAGGTATCGCCTCGCCGAACAGATCGATTCCTCGCACGCGTTCCTCTACGGCCATCGCTACTGGCCGGAAGTCAAACGCGCCGTCGAAGCGCGCGCCGGACAGTTTACAGGCGGGACTGTGGAGGCGAAGAAGGCTGCGCTCGACGCAGAGATTCGCGCGGTGGCGCGCGAGGTCGCGACGCAAAAGCGTGTGGACGAGTCGCTCGTCTCAGGCATCGCGGCAATCGCGTTTATGACGTTGCAGCAGGTCGGACTCGAAGCGTTCGCGGCGGCGGCGGGCGAAGTCTCGCTCGACGCGAAGAGCGCACGACAGTCGCCCGAGAAGATTTTGCAGGAGCGTGCGCGCGACGACAGCCAGGGCTTGCTCGGCAATTTCCTGCGCACGACCGACAAGCGCTGGACGGTGGTGTGGAACGAACGCGACCCGACGGCGCGCTTCAAGATGATTCATCATCAAGAGATCGCTTCGGCCGCCGCGACCGACAAGCGCGACTGGTCGCAAATTGATCCGCGCTGCACCGTTGACGAAGGGCCGATCCCCGTGCAGTGTCGCTCGGCTTCATGCGGCACCTGCTGGGTGGGCGTCATGGGCGGCGCGGAGAAGCTCACGGATGTCAGCCCGCGCGAGCGCAAGGCCATGCAACTCTTCGGCTACGTAGATACGGACGCGCCGCGCCCGCTCATACGCCTCTCCTGCCAGGCGCAGGGCGAAGGCGCAATCTCCATCGTCGTCCCTTCGTGGAACGGCGTGTTCGGAAAATATTTACGCAAACTCAAGGACGGCGAAGCGTCCGAGTCGGCGAATTTGTCACAGGAAGTCGCACAGTAATTTTACGAACAATATTTTATGAGCAGTTCCAGAACAGGCAAGACGAACGGCAACGGCGGGGGCGGCGACAGCGAAGAGACGGGTCAGCCGCCCGCGCTCGCGCGCGACGAACTCGGTCGCATCGAACCCTCTTCGCTCGCCGACCTCATCGAGTGGTTTCTCGCGCGCGATCCGCGCGTGAACATGATTCGTCACCCGAACGTCGAGGCGGTCTTTCAGTGGAAGCAGGCGGAGAGCCGTCGCGCGGGCGAAGAGGTTTACGAGTTTGCGAGCGCGGAGGAGCGTCTCGCCGTCGGCATCATGCAAGCCATCGTCGAGAACGAAGGCGAGCGCGCGCTGCACGGCTGGATCAGCCAACTCTTAAACGCGCTCGACGATGCCACGAAGACCAACGAAGAAGTGGCGCACGCTTACCATCTGGACACAAGCGCCGAAGCGGCGACGGTGGCTGAAGCCGCGAAGATTCCCACCGAGCGCGGGCGCACGGTGTACCTGACCTGTTGCTGGCTCGAAGCGCTCTGCACGGCGGAAGTGCGCGTGCTCGGCTGGGTCTACCAGCAACTTTACGGCAGACCTTTTCAACCGGACAATTATTGATTTAGACTCGCACGCCGGCAGAACGACAGGCGAAATATCTCAGAAGGATTTTTAACTATGGCCGAACCCGCAAATTATACGAACAACTCCCAAACACTCGTCGTCGACAGCGACGAATTTTCTTTTGAAACGCTCGAACAAACGAACGGCCACGCAACGGTGGTGCGCTTCGCATTGAAGAACCCGGAAGTGAAGGCGGGCGACGTGCTGCTCGTGCTCTCCGGCACGGACATACACTTTCACGGCATGATCGGCATCATCAGCGAAGACGGCTCGGCGGTCGCCACAGACCGGCGCGGCTCGATGCTCCCCGCCACCGTGCAATAAGTTAAGGGAAAACGGGAAGGGGTAAAGGGGAAAGGGGAAAGCAAAGAGCGCGCCGGAACGCACGTGCCTTGCTCTTCCTTTCCCCTTTCCCTTTCCCCTCGCTTTCACATCATCCACAGGTCTTTATTCTCGAAATAGGTCGGCGCGCCGGTCGGGTGCTTTTGCCGGAACTCGGCGAAGCGCGCGACGAGCCGCGCGTAACGTCGCTCGGACGAGTTGAGCGGGCGGTGCGGTATCTCTTGCAGGTAGCGCTCGACCTTCCAGACGTTCCTCGCGGAAAAACGCCAGTCGTAGTTGCCCAACTCGCGCAGGTCGCCGAGCCCGTAGGCGATGATGCGCGCATGGAAGTCAACGTAAGGGTCGAAATAACTCCACGCCAGTTGACGTAGATTGCGGAAGACGGGGCGGCGACCGTGCAAGCCCGTGTCGCGCGAGCGCGCGATGGCGCCCCACAAATTGTTGCGCCGGAACGGAAAGACGACGTGGTCGAGTTTGCACTGCGATTCGAGGCTCAGGAGGAGCGGAGGGTACTCGTGCTGCTCAAGAATGGCGGCGGCGACAAGCGCGGCTTCGAGACAGTGGACGCGCCCGCGCCGGAGCGACGCGCGAAACGAACAGAGCGTCTCGCCTTTCGTTTCGCGGTTGTAAGGAAGCGCGCTGAGGTATCTCTGCACCTGTTCGGGCGTGCGGTGCGCCTCGATGAGTTTGCGCTCGCGCGGCGTGAACGCTGCCCTCCCCGGTTTCGTGTCCATAAGATTTTCAGCTTGTAACAAAACACGCGTGCGCGGCGCAAGTCTTGACGCAGTAATCATTAAGCCTGTCGAGAGACGGCGGCGCGGGAAACGGGCGGGCGCGTGCGACTTGATTCAAACGCGTCGATGTTGTATGAAATTAGCTTAATCGAAATAAAACATCCGGATTGACAAAAGCGCGACGAGAACTTGATTGGCGCGCGAAGACAAACCCGCAGGCGTCTCGCTCCGGCACTTCCGAGGCGGCCTCAATTACGACAAGCAGGACATTTTTTGTGAGCACCAAACCTGAACGCAAACCCCCGCAATTATCCAATGCCGAGCAGGAAACCGAAGCGGCGGCCGAACGGCTCAACACGCAGATCGAAGATGCCCTCGCCAGCGTCGCCACGCGCAACCCGGACGACGCGGGCGAACTCGAAGCCTGCGCCGACCGCATCGAACGCTCTGCGCGCGACCTCTCCGTCGCCCTGCGCGAACTGGCACGACGAAGACGCAATACGAATGATGAATAAGAATCGTCAGTTGTCCGTTGCCCGTTGTCCGTTGGTTAGTGATTATCACGCAAGTTGCTAAAGATAGTCTTGAACAACTGACTACTGACCACTGACAACGGACATTTTTAATTTAAGGAGAATTAAGATGGCAGCATCTGTTCTGACGAAAGAATCCGGCGCGCCGCAGGAGCACGGGCGCAAGCGCAGCGACGTGGGACTGGAGACGCTCGGCATCACGCAGGCTTCGAACGTCTACTGGAATCTCTCGACGCCGGAACTCTACGAAGTGATCGCGCAGCGCGGCGAGGGTCTCTTCTCCGATCACGGCGCGCTCATCGTGGACACGGGCGAACACACCGGGCGCGCCGCCAAAGACAAGG
>DASQDV010000381.1:0-2301 GCA_035633995.1 Pyrinomonadaceae bacterium
TTGAGATCGGCGAGCAGAGTCTGCACGCCGCGATGGGGCGCTTCATCGAGCAAGTGCCAGTCCAAACTCTGATCGTCGTTCCATTCGCGCCACTGTGCGATGTCGCCGCCCATGAAGAGCAGTTTCTTGCCGGGGTGCGCCCACATGTAGCCGTAGAGGGCGCGCAGATTCGCGAACATCAGCACGCGATTGCCCTGCATCTTGTTCAGCATCGAACCCTTGAGGTGGACGACCTCGTCGTGCGAAAAGGGCAGGATGAAGTTTTCGCTCCACGCGTAGACGAAGCCGAACGTCAGGTTGTTGTGATGGAAGCGACGATAGAGCGCGTCCTTGCTGAAGTATTGCAGCGTGTCGTGCATCCAGCCCATGTTCCACTTGAAATCGTAGCCGAGTCCGCCCTCGGCGACGGGGCGACTGACCATCGGCCACGCCGTAGATTCTTCCGCGATCATCAACACGCCGGGATGCTCGCGGTGCACCGTCTCGTTCAACTCCTTCAAAAAATCTATCGCTTCAAGATTCTCGCGCCCGCCGTACTTGTTCGGCAGCCAGCGCCCGTCGTCGCGGCTGTAATCGAGATAGAGCATCGAGGCGACGGCGTCCACGCGCAACCCGTCAACGTGGCATTCCTTGATCCAGAAAAGCGCGTTGGCGATGAGGAAATTGCGCACCTCGTTGCGCCCGTAGTTGAAGATATAAGTGCCCCAGTCGGGATGCTCGCCGCGTCGCGGGTCGAGGTGCTCGTAGAGGGCACTCCCGTCGAAACGCCCGAGAGCGAAAGCGTCTTTCGGGAAGTGCGCGGGAACCCAGTCCATGATGACGCCCAGATTTCGTTTGTGCAGGTAATCTACGAGGTAGCGAAAATCGTCGGGCGTGCCGAAGCGCGCGCTGGCTGCGTAGTAGTTCGCCACCTGATAGCCCCACGAGCCGCCGTAAGGATGCCCTTTGAGGGGCAGAAACTCGACGTGCGTGAATCCCATCTCTTCCAGATAATCTGCGAGCGCGGGCGCGGTCTCGCGATAGGTGAGCGAGCGATTGCCCTCCTCGCGCACGCGCCGCCACGAGCCTAGATGCACTTCGTAGATCGAGAGCGGGCGGCGCAGGTAATCCGTCTTTGCGCGGCGCTCGATCCAGTCTGCGTCCGTGAATTGATAACTCGGCTCGAAGACGATTGACGAAGTGGCGGGCGGCACTTCCGTTTGCAGCGCGTAGGGGTCGGCCTTGAGAAAGGCCGGACGACCGCGATGATGCATCTCGTACTTGTAGAGCGCGCCCGCGCGTATGTCCGGAATGAAGAGTTCCCAGATGCCGGAGACGCCGAGCCGTCGCATCGGGTGCAGCCGCCCGTCCCAGTTGTTGAAGTTGCCGACGACGCTCACGCCGTCGGCGTTCGGCGCCCACACGGCGAACGAGACGCCTTCGAGCGTGTCGAAGCGGCGGACGTGCGCGCCCAGTTTTTCGTAGAGCTTCAAATGCCGCCCCTCGGCGAAGAGGTGTTCGTCGAAGTTGCCGAGCGTGGGGAGGAAGGCGTAAGCGTCGCGCTGCGTGAAGACGTTGCCGTCCGGGTACGAGACGCGCAGGCGATAGGGGAAGGTCTCGGTTTTGTCGGCGATTAAAAGCTCGAAGAGTCCCGCCGGGTGCGTGCGGCGCAACGGGCGCGGTTCTTCGCCGTCAATCAATAGTTGGACGCTCGCGGCCTCCGGCCTGTAGGCGCGCACGATGATGCCCTGCGGCGGCGTGGGATGCGCGCCGAGAATCCGGTGCGGGTCGGGATGAACGAACGAGAACAGTCGCTCCAACTCCTCTGCGGGAACTGTGGGATGGTTGATCTCGATCATGTTCGTTCGGCGTTAGCTGGCCTCACAGGTTCTCGTCAATACGCCTGCCCGCGCGTCCCGGCCTACAGGCGGAAACCGGCAGGCGCGCGGGTTTATGACAGGGCGGGCTGCGCGCGCGGCGCGGCGTCCGCGCCTGTGATGTCGATGTCTGTCACAGCCATCGTGGTTTCGTGCAACAAACCGGGAGCGAGTCCGAGCGTCGAGGCGAGCGCCCTGATGCGTTGGCCGGGCGCGCGATCTGTTTGCAGCGCGTCGTAGACGATCTCCTGCGCGCGTTCCAGATTCGCGTGCAGGCTGAGTTTGTTCGCCAGTTCGATCAGCGAGAGCGCGGCCTCCTGATTTTCCGACTCCGGTGCGGCCATCGCCGCGCGCACCGTCGCCACGATCAGGTTCTCGAACTTGCGCCGCATGCTCGCGCGGTCGAGACGATAGCCGAGCCGTGCCACCTCGCCCGCCATCTTCA
>DASQDV010000382.1:0-2000 GCA_035633995.1 Pyrinomonadaceae bacterium
TCTATGCCCGGTGTGTCTCTCTCCTGGTATCTCGCGCTGTCGGCGGTGTTGTTCACCATCGGCGTGGCGGGCGTCATCATCAAGCGCAACGCCATCGCGATGTTCATGTGCATCGAGTTGATGCTCAACGCCGTCAACTTAACCTTCGTCGCCTTCTCAAGTTACTTCCGCGACGTGTCAGGCCAACTGTTCGTCTTCATCGTGATGACGGTGGCGGCGGCGGAGGCGGCGGTCGGACTCGGCATCATCCTCGCCGTCTTTCGCAACCGCGAATCGCTCGACGTGGACGATTCGAGCGTGTTGAAGAACTGAGAATACAGAATTCAGAATACAGAAGTCAGAAGAAAAGCGGACAACCTGTATTTATTCTGACTTCTGTATTCTGAATTCTGACTCCTGAAACTTATGCTTCGTTTCATCATCCTCGCGCCGCTCGTCGGCGCGGCCATCAACTGGCTCGTCGGTCGCCGCGTGCGGAGCGAGGCGTTTATCGGCGCGGTCGCGAGTTTGTCTATCGCCGTCTCGTGCGCGCTCTCGCTGTGGGTCGCGTTCGGGCCGAACGGCGCACTCGTGGGCGAGCCGAAAGTCATACTCGACCACGTCTGGACGTGGATGGAGGTCGGGACGTTTCGCGCCGACATCGGCTTCGCGATGGATCGTCTGAGCGGCATCTACGCCTGCTTCATCACGTTCGTCGGCCTTCTCATACACGTCTTCGCCACCGGCTACATGCACGGCGACAAGAGTTTCTATCGCTTCTTCGCCTACCTCAACCTCTTCATGTTCATGATGCTGACGCTGGTGCTGGGCGACAACCTGCTCCTGATGTTCGTCGGCTGGGAAGGCGTGGGGCTGTGCTCGTATCTTTTGATCGGCTATTACATTGACCGCAAAGAGGCGGGCGACGCGGCGAAGAAGGCTTTCGTCGCCAACCGCGTCGGCGACTGGGGCGTCGTGCTCGGCATCATGCTCGTCTTCGCGCTGACGGGTTCGATCAGTTTCTTCGACAAGACGGGCATCGGCGTGCCCGTCAAGAGCGCGTTGGCCTCAATCGCCGCGATGCCCGTTGACCCGTTCACGTGGGGCGCGCTCGTCGCGGGCGGCATCACATCGGCCGCGCTCCTCGTGTTCATCGGCGCGACGGGCAAGTCGGCGCAGATACCTCTTTTCGTCTGGCTGCCGGACGCGATGGCGGGGCCAACGCCCGTCTCCGCGCTCATTCACGCGGCGACGATGGTGACGGCGGGCGTCTACATGATCGTGCGCTGCTCGGCCATCTACACGCACGCGCCGACGGCGATGTTCATTGTCGCCGTCATCGGCGCGGCCACCGCGCTCTTCGCCGCGACCATCGGCATCGCGCAAAACGACATCAAGAAAGTTCTGGCCTATTCGACCGTCTCGCAACTCGGCTACATGATGCTGGCGTGCGGCGTCGGCGCGTTCGTCGCCGCGATCTTTCACGTGATGACGCACGCCTTCTTCAAGGCGCTCCTGTTTCTCGGTTCGGGCTCGGTCATACACGGCATGCACCATGAACAGGACATGCGGCGCATGGGCGGCTTGAAGAAATACATGCCCGTCACGTTTGCGACGATGCTCACGGGCTGGCTGGCGATTAGCGGCATCCCCATCTTCGCCGGGTTCTTCTCAAAAGACGAAATCCTGTGGAAGACCTGGAGCACGGGCGCGACGGCAATTCCGGCGTGGGCTGGCAAAGTGCTCTGGGTCGTCGGCGCGCTGACGGCCCTCCTGACGGCGATCTACATGACGCGCCTGATGGTGATGACTTTCTGGGGCACTGAACGTTTCCGCGAGGCGCACGCCGGAGGGCAGGCCGACGAAGCCCACGCGCACGCCTATGACGAAGGCGCAAAGGCGCACGACGCCAAACTGCCTTCGGCGGGCGACCGCCCGCACCACGAACCGGGCACGCACGTCGGCGACGCACATGCGAACGCGCACGCTTCGGCGGGCGCACACCCTGTCGAAGATGATGA
>DASQDV010000383.1:0-6167 GCA_035633995.1 Pyrinomonadaceae bacterium
TTCAAGTGGTCGAGCGACAGGAGGTGATCTTTCCACTGCGCGTCGATGATGTTGAGCATGATGATGCGCTCGTAGGTGCGCATCGCTTCGCTGCCGATCTGCTCCTCTTTGGCGGTGTAGTTGGCTTTCAGTCGCTCCCAGATCGTCTCCTGAATCTCTTCGGAGGTGGCCTGCGTGAAATCTAGGCCTTCCGCTTCGGCGTCGAAGTCGAAGACGGTCAGGAGTTGGATGCGATAGTTCTCCACGTCCCAGTCTTCGGGTGCGACGGTCGGCGCGATGTACTGCTTCGACATGTCGAGGAGCAGATCGCGCGCGACGCCCGTTTCGCCCAGGAGGTATTCGCGCTGGTCGGGTTCTTCCATCAACTGGCGGCGCAGGCCGTAGATCGTCTCGCGCTGCTTGTTCATCACGTCGTCGTATTGCAGCAGGTGCTTGCGCGACTCGAAGTTGCGCGCCTCGACGGACTTTTGCGCCGCCTCGATGCGCTTCGAGACCATGCCCGATTCAATCGCGACGCCCTTCTCCATCCCCAGACGCTGCATGAGCGCCTTGACCTTGTCGCCCGCGAAGATGCGCATGAGATCGTCTTCGAGCGAGAGGAAGAAACGACTTGAGCCGGGATCGCCCTGACGGCCTGCGCGACCGCGCAACTGGTTGTCAATGCGCCGCGCCTCGTGCCGCTCGGTGCCGATGATGTGGAGGCCGCCGAGCGAGACCACTTCCTTGTGCTCCGCTTCGACGATGCGTTTGGCTTCGGCTAACGCTTCCTCGAATTGTTCTTCGGTCGCCTCGTCCGGGTCTATTTCTTCGCGCTTCAAAAACTCGCGCGCCATGAATTCGGGGTTGCCGCCGAGCAGGATGTCCGTGCCGCGACCGGCCATGTTCGTCGCAATCGTGACCATGCCTTTGCGCCCTGCCTGCGCCACGATCTCGGCCTCACGCTCGTGATACTTGGCGTTCAGGACGTTGTGCGGCACGTCGATCTTCGACAGTTTGCGCGAGAGCACTTCGGAGTTTTCGACCGAGACCGTGCCGACGAGCGCGGGCTGCCCCTTCTCGTAAAGCTCCTTGATCTCTTCGGCGACGGCATCCCACTTTTCGGGGAGCGTGCGGTAGATCAAGTCGGAATGGTCTGTGCGCACCATCGGGCGGTGCGTCGGGACGACGGCGACTTCGAGTTTGTAGGTTGCGTCAAACTCGGCGGCTTCGGTTTCAGCCGTGCCGGTCATGCCGGAGAGTTTTTCGTAGAGGCGGAAATAGTTTTGCAGCGTGATGGTCGCAAGCGTCTGGTTCTCGCGCTCGATCTTGACGCCCTCTTTCGCCTCGACCGCCTGGTGCAAACCGTCCGACCAGCGGCGACCGGGCATCGTGCGCCCGGTGAACTCGTCCACGATGATCACTTCGCCTTCCTTGACGAGGTAGTGATGATCGAGACGGTAAAGCGTGTGCGCTTTCAAAGCCTGCTCGACGCAGTGGAGCATCTCCATGTTCGAAGGGTCGTAGAGGTTGCCGACGCCGAGCAGGCGCTCGGCCTTGTCCACGCCCTCTTCGGTGAGCACCGCCGAGTGCTGCTTCTCGTCAACGAGATAGTCGCCCGTGATCTTCTTCTTGCCCGAACCGTCGTCCGTCTCCGCGCCTTTTTTCAGGTGCGGGATGATGGCGTCGGCCTTGTAATACTTGTCGGTCGCTTCGTCCGACGCGCCGGAGATGATAAGGGGCGTGCGCGCCTCGTCAATGAGGATCGAGTCAACTTCGTCAACGATGGCGTAGTAGTGCGCGCGCTGGACGCAGGTGGCGAGATCGAACTTCATGTTGTCGCGCAGGTAGTCGAAGCCGAACTCGTTGTTGGTGCCATAGGTGATGTCTGCGGCGTAGGCGTCCTTGCGCTCCCAGTCGTCGAGGTCGTTCGTGATCGCGCCGACGGTGAGGCCCAAGAATTTGTAGATGCGCCCCATCCATTCGGCGTCGCGCGTGGCGAGGTAGTCGTTGACGGTGACGACGTGGACGCCGCGATCCGTCAGCGCGTTCAAGTAAGCGGGCAGCGTGGCGACGAGGGTTTTGCCTTCGCCCGTGCGCATCTCCGCGATCTTGCCTTGATGGAGAACCATGCCGCCGATGAGTTGCACGTCGAAGTGGCGCATGCCGGTGGCGCGCACGCTCGCCTCGCGGACGAGCGCGAAGGCTTCGGGCAGAATCTCGTTCAGGGCGTCCTGCTCGTGCTGCTTGCGCGTCTCGGGGTTTTTCGCGTCGGCGACCGCCTCGGCGACGAACTGCTTGAGTTCGGCGGTGCGGCGGCGCATGTCCTCGTCCGAGAGTTTCTTGACTCCGGCTTCGAGTTCGTTGATGCGCGCGACTGTAGGTTGCAGGCTCTTGACGTAACGCTGGTTACTGCTGCCGAAAACTTTGGTCAGGAATTTATCAATCATTGTCGTAAAACCTTTTTAGCTGTCAGCGGTTGGCGGTTGGCTCTCAGCTTTTCGTCTGTGCTGAAAGCTCACAGCTTATCGCTAACTGCCCTCTTGAGAAACACGCGGCGACAGGCTCAGGCCGCACAACGCACGATTGCGGCTTGAGCGCAACATGCGATTGTAAGTGAGTGGGTGGAATGGAGCAAGCGAGCCGCTTTTGCCTCTTTCGCGCTTTTCGGAAAGGGCGGCGCGCTTTAGCGTCCGGCGTGTTTTCAGGGAAGTGAGGTGTGCTGGCGCAGCAGATTGCCGACCATTTCGCGCGACATCTCAAGCCGCATGGTGAGCTGCTTGCCGTTCGCGGAGAAGTCCATGTTGTTGAGAACTTCGACGCCCGCGCGACCGCGCCGGCTGAGCCGCCCGAAGTCGGCGAGCGCGTTGTAGGTTTGCGCCAACCGCGCGGCCTGCTCTTCCGATTTGACGACCGTATGCAGCCGCGCCGACGCGCGCTCGTCCAACCTGAGCGTGATCGTCAGGCGTTCCGCATCCGTTAGACCGGAGAGCGCGCCGCTATCGCTCAAAGCCGTGATGAACTCGCGCACCAAAGGCTGCCAACGCCCGTTCGCGGCGGCGGCTTCGGTGAATTTGATGTCGCGGAGCGTGCCGTCGGCGTTGCGTTCGGCTTCGAGCGTGAAATCGAAAACGTCCCGGGGGTTGAGATTGCCGGATTCGATCAGGCGCTGCGTCTTCGCCAGCAGTTCGCGGAACGGCAGCGCACGGATCGGACGAAATTCTTTAACTTCGGAAGCGGTGTCCTGCTGGTAGTCGCCCGGCGCCCCGCCCGTCTGCGACAGAGCGGTCGGCGCAAGTGCGGCGCAGAGCACGAGCGAGCCGACGACGGCGCGCACGAGAAGTGCTTGCCGCCGTCGGGCGTGTGCGCCGGGGCGCTGAGATTTGCGTTGAACTCTGCCGTTCATCGTTCGGAATTTTAACACACGCGGGGCGATGCGCGCTCTGTCGGGGCGTGTTTTAGCCCGGGGGCGGCGGGGTCTCGTTCTTCTTGATCAGCTTGGTGAGAAGTTCGCCCGCCGTCTTGCGCGGCATGTTGAAGGTCAGCACGATCTGGTTGGCCTCCGGCGTGATCTGCACGCTCTTGAACAGTGCCTCCTCGTCCTTCCCCTTTTTACTGAGCGCGCCGATAAAGAGCAGCCCGTTGTAGCCGCTCGACATCTTCGTCGCCTCGTCGGCACTCGCCATCTCGGTCAGCACGCGCACGGAGACTTCTTTGTCGTCGAGTTTGACCTGCATCTTGAGGTGCTTCGTGCCCTTGAGGGCGGCGAGCAATTTGCTGTCGCTGATGGCGGCGATGAAGTCTTTCGCCAGCCCGACGAGTTTCGGGTTGCTCGACGCCGCGCCCGTCACCTCGACGTTCGCCAGCCGCCCGTCGTCCTCACGGTCGGCCTCGACCTCCATCTCCAGCGTGCCGGAGAGGTCGATCTCTTTGGCGTCGCGCATCTGCTTGCCCTGTTTCAACAAGTCCGTGAGCGGCTTTGTGTTGATCGTCGGAAACTTCTCGACGTTCGCCTCCTTCGCGATGCGCTCGGCCTCTTCCGCCGACTGCGGCGCGGCGGGAGTCGGCGACGCATCGGGGTCGCCGGTCTTCGGGTCGCCCTCGTTATTCGCCGCCGTTTCGTCGGGCGACGCGTCGGGCGAAGGCGAGGCTTCGGGCGTGGGCGTCGGTTGCGGCTTCACCCTGATCGGCTTCGGTGGCGGCGGCACGGGTCTGACTTCGGCGACGAACTGCGGGTCGGTCGGCAAGGGCATCGCGGTCTGGGAAAAATAGCCGGGCGGGTAATAAAGTTTATTGTCGGCGAAGTTGAGCATCACGTCTGCGCGCTGGCCGACGGCGGTTTTCGTGTAATCCTCCTCGACGAATTGGAGGCCGGAGAGCGTGCTCGCCAGATTAAACGTGTCGCGCACCGCCGGGACATAGACGACGGAGGCGAGAAAAAGCGCGTGCGCGGCGAGCGACGCGCCGAGCGTGCGCAGCATGCGCGGCGTGCGCGTGTCGCGGTCGAGTCTCTTGTGCGTGTGAAAAAGTTCCGACATAGTTTTGAGCAGGCGCGCGTTTGCGTGGACGTGCATTTTCAGCGCACTCGCCGAAGCCTGCAAGGTATTAGACGCCTGAGCCGCCCCGAACGTTGCGAATTTTACGGGTCGTCATCAAATCGAGCCGGTTTCGGGGGCATAAAAACTTAACACCACTCACAACCTTTTCACAAAGGGCGTGAGGTACAATTCCAGTATTATGCCAAGATCGAAGGACGGAGGAGGGCGAGGGCGCGCTCGTCGCGGTAGTAGTAGTAATAGCGGCGCGGGCGGCGGGCGTCGGGGAGGCGGGGGCGGCGGCGAAAGCAGAACGCGACGCGGCGGCGCGGGTGGTGGTGGCGGCAGCAGGGCGCGCGGGCGCGACGGCGCGGCGTCGCGGCAGGCGTCGGCGGCAAACGTCGAGGAGACGGAGCGCGCTGCGCGTTCGTCTGCGCGCTCGCGCCCCGTCCGGCGTTTGCTGGAAGGCATCGGCACGCCTGCCCGCACGGAGTTCAAGCCCGACCCCTTTCAACTCGAAGCCTTCGCCGCACTCGAACACGAAGACGTGCTCGTCACCGCGCCCACCGGCAGCGGCAAGACGTGGATCGCGCGCGAAGAGATCAGGCGTCTGCTCGCGGCGGGCAAGCGCGCCTGGTACACCAGCCCGCTCAAGGCGCTCACCAACTCGAAGTATCAGGAATTTTCAGAAGCGTTCGGCGCGGATAGCGTCGGCATCCTGACGGGCGACCGCAAGGAGCGCGCGGACGCGCCGCTCATCGTCGGCACGACCGAAGTTTATCGCAACCAACTCTTCGACGCGTTGCGCGAGGGGCGACAGTTGAACACAGACCTCGTGATCATGGACGAGGCGCATTATCTCGCCGACGAGGAACGCGGGCACGTCTGGGAAGAAGCGATCATTTTGACGCCGCCGCGCGTGCGCCTGCTCCTGCTGTCGGCGACGGTGGGAAACGCGGAGGACTTCGCGGCGTGGGTTTCGGAGGTGCGCGACGTGCGCTGCGGCGTCGTCACGCGTCCGGGCGCGCGTCCCGTCCCCCTGCGCGCGGCGTTCCTGTACCCGGACGGGCAACTCGCGCCGCTCTTTGACGAGGCCGGACACTTCAACCACGAGATCGCGAATTTCCTTGAGCGCTCAGGTGCGTCATCGCAACGCCACACGTCTGGTCGGTGGGGCGAAAGACGCGCCCCCTCGCGCGGCGCGAAGATGAACATGCCGGAGATGCCGCCCGCCTCTCTCCTGTCCGCGCTCGGCTCATACGATCTGCTGCCGTCAATCGTTTTCCTGCCGACGCGAAGGCGTTGCGACGAAGCGGCGACTGAAGCCGCGCTCGGCGGGCGCGACGCTGCCGTCGAACGACGCGAGGCGCGGCGCGCGCTTATGCGAGAATTTTCGGCGGAGCACGCGGAGATTCGCAAACATCGCCACTGGAACGCCGTGCTGAACGGCGGCGTCGCCTCGCACCACGCCGGGCATCTGCCCGCGTGGAAACTCCTGATCGAGAAACTGATGAGCGCCGGTCTGCTCGACGCCATCTTCGCGACGGCGACGGTGGCAGCGGGCGTAGATTTTCCGGCGCGCACGGTCGTGCTCTCAAACATAGACGTGCGGCGCGGGCAGGGCTGGCGCACGCTGACCGCCTCCGAGTTTCAACA
>DASQDV010000384.1:0-5676 GCA_035633995.1 Pyrinomonadaceae bacterium
GTTGCCGCCGGGCGAGAGCAGTTTCGGCAAGAGGTGCGCGTGCGCGGGCGTGATGCGCGTGCCGGGGGCGGGCAGCAGCGAGTCGGGCGTGGAGGTGCGGATGGTGATCCAGTTCGCGCCCGTCTTGTAGGGCAGCGTGAACGGCCCCATGTAAAGCGCGCCCGCTGCAAGGACGATCTCGTCGCCGGGTTGCGCGGCGTCGAGGGCTGCCTGGAAATCCCCGTGCACCGGAACGTTGATCGTCCCGGCGCGCGTCCCTGTGTCGAACGCGGCGAGCAGCAGTATGAAAGCGAAGATGAAAAATAGACGGAGGGTTGAAACAGGGAGTTGGGCTTGAAGTCTGGCAGCCCGACGAAGGAAAACCATCTTGAACCTCACTTCGGTAACCGGACGATCTCCCGTAAGCCTGTGGCTTGCGAGAGACTCCTGGCTTTGCGCCCCTGCCTCGCGGCAGGTTTGCCTTTAGTCGGTGATAAGTGCCGGGTTGCTGCTGGTGTTGTGGCGCAGTTCCGGCTTTGCTCTTGTGTCCAGAGCGGTAACGGAGAGAGATAGGGATTTCGAGAAGGGCGGTTTGCGACGCAGGAAAGTCTCACCCGGCGTCCGGCCTCGCCGGTCGGGCGTAGAGAGAGAGGTGTCGTGTGTTATGAGAGCTGAAGGAAAGGAGGAGGAAGCGAAAAGACCACTGACGACAAAGGGTGCGCCAGATGGTTACGGTCGCCAGCTTCAAACTTCTCGAAATTCGAACGGCGCTCGCGCACAAAAGTGACGCGCGCGGCGGTTGAATATGCGGAGAGATGAAGCAGCGGCTTTCTCCAATTGCCTTCGGCAACCAGACAATCTCGAACGTCTGCGGGAAGCGTTTTCCGAGCCTGACGGCTTCGTAAATTCGCTTCGCCTCGATTCGAGACTCACGGCTTTGCGCCCCTACCTCGCGGCAGGTTTGCCCTTATCGTGTGCAATCGTCGCTTTTCAAAACATCTGCGCTTCGGGTCGGCATCTGCGCGCCCGCAAGCGGACACCAATCATTAAACTGGATTTAGCATTGTTTGTCAATAGAATTAAAATGCGGCTTTCGAGTGGCTGCGAGGGCGACGCAGCGGGGGCACTTTTCAGCGTTTTTGGCGGGAGATTCGCTAAAAGTCGGGGTTTAGAGGGAAGAGTGGGGCGAGGTGGCGTGCGCCTGCGGCGGCTACTTGCCGCCCGCCGTCGCGGCCTGTCGTTTTGCGTCTAAAATTCCCTGCAACTTCGGCGCGAGCTGGCGCGCGAGGAACTCGCTGTAGATGCGTGCGCCGCCCTCGCCGAGGTGCATCTCGTCAACGTAGCTGTCGGGCTTGAGGCCGTGCCCGGCGCGGCTGTCAATCAGCGTCATTCCGGCGGCTTCGGCGGCGGGTTGTAAACCGGGATCGAGTTCGTACTCGATGCGCTCCGGCATCGCCACGAGGATGACGCGGACGCCGCGACTCCCGGCCAGTTGTCCGAGCCGCGCGAGGCGGCGGTAAGTTGGCTGTGCGCGCGCCAGTCGTTCTCCGGCCTGCGTCTGCTGCGTGCGGTTGATCTGCTGCGCCGTCTCGCGGTAGTTCGGGATAAAGATGTCGAGCGCGCGTTCGCGCACGCGCGTGCGGTTGGCGAAGGCGGCGGAAGCGTCCGAGAGCAGAAACTCTGCGCGACTGTCGAAATCGCGTATGTCTTCGCGGAAGACTTCGGGCACGTCTGCGAACGTCGTGTAGTACTGCGCGAGCCGCCACGAGTGTATGGGCTGGCTGTCTTGCAGATCATTTGCCGCGAAGCAGACGACGAGCACGTCGGGCGCGCGTCGCGGGGCGTCGAAGTAACGTTTGAAAGCGTAGTACCAATCGGGGAGCGCGGTGGCGTCGGGGAAGACGCGTTCGAGACGGAGCGGCGCGACGCCGTGCGCGTTCATCTCGCGTTCGACGATCTCCGGCTCGACGCCGTAGCGCGTCATGGAGTTGCCGATGAATAACACGCGCAGGAGGCCGTCGCCCCCGGCAAGGCGTGCGGAGATGTCAGGAATCTGGCGTATGTGGCGCACGTCGAGCGAGAGCGACTGTTCGCGCAGGCGCACGACGAGTTCGCACGCGGCGAGCGCGACGAGGACGAGCGCGACCACTTTGAGTTCGCTTCTAAAACTGGAAGTAGATGAAGACATTGCTCACGGGCGGCGGGAAGAACCACAGCATCAGGGCACAATAGGTGTAAGCCAGCCCGCGCGTCAGCCAGCGGACGCGCGTTAGCTCCAGAAGGTCTTCGCGGCGGTCGAGCCAGAATTCGTAGATCATCAACGGCGCGGCGTAGAACAGCACCAGCGCAAGGCACGAGACGCCGAACGATGTGAAGCGAAAATCCATGAACATCCTCGCCAGCATACCCCAGGCCTGCCCCACTGACTCGGCGCGAAACAACAGCCACCCCAGACAGACAAGATGAAACATCAGGAACATGGCGACCAGCCGACCGGCGAGCGTCGAGCCTTCCTCCGTCGCATTCGCCGTAGCAGCAGTGGTCGCCCCTCCTGTTGCTGCTGCTGGCGGAGCGCCGTCCGCCGCTCTGCGCTTCCGCAGTATGCGCTGCTTCGTCTCCGTGTAAAACCTGTAGCCCGCGAGCAGGAGGCCGTGATACAGCCCCCACAGCACGAACGTCCACGCCGCGCCGTGCCACAGGCCACTGAGCAACATGACGATCACCTGCGTCGAATACAGGCGCGCTTTTGTCACGCGCCCGCCGCCGCGACGCGCGAGCGGCACGTAGACGTAATCGCGAAACCATGTCGAGAGCGAGATGTGCCAGCGGTTCCAGAAGTCGCTCGGCGAGGTGGCGAGATAAGGCATGCGGAAATTGATCGAAAGATCAATGTTCAGCCAGCGCGCCACGCCCTGCGCGATTGAAGAGTAGCCGGAGAAGTCGCCGTAAATCTGAAACGCGAAGGCGTAGACGCCGACGAGACATTCCATGCCCGACAACTCGGAAGTGGGCGTGTTGAAGATCGAATTGGCGATGGCCGCGAGGTTGTCGCCGACGACCACTTTCTTAAACAGCCCCGTCAACACGAGGTACAGCCCCTCGCGAAAGTCCTCCGGACGGCGCACGCGTGCGTTGGTGATCTGCGGCAGCAGTTTCGTCGCGCGCACCAGCGGCCCCGCGACGAGGTGCGGGAAGAAACTGACGAACAGCGCGAACTCCGTGAAACTCTTCGAAGGCTTGAACTGTCCCCGGTACACGTCAATCGTGTAGCTCATCGTCTGGAACGTGTAGAAGGAGATGCCGACGGGCAGGAGCAGATTCAAGGTCGGCAGAGAGACGGGCACGCCGAAGCGCGCGAGCACCGCGACGACTTCCGTAGAGAAGAAGGCGTAATACTTGAAGAGCGCGAGCAGCCCGAGTTGGACGCACATGGAAGTGACGAGGATGAGTTTGCGCCTGCGCTTCGTCTGTCCCTCGCGCCCGATGGCGATGGCCGCGTAGTAGTCGATCACGGTCGAGTAGAGCATGACGAAGAGGAAGCGCCAGTCCCAGTAGCCGTAAAAGAGGTAGCTGGCCGCGAGCAGCATCAAATTCTGCTTGCGGTGCGGGAGCACGCGGTAGAGCGCGAAGACGACCGCGAAGAACACCCAGAAGATGTAACTGTTAAAAAGCATCTCGTCGGTTCTGCTGAATTTTTCGGGGTGGTGCGTTTGACCGGATGGATTTGTTCGTCTGACTCTGTACGGAACTCAGGCGCGGCACAGCCCTGCGCCCCAGGTGAAGCCCGCGCCGAAGGCCGGGAGCAAGAGATAGTCGCCCTCCGCGACGCGTCCGGTGCGCCGCAAAGAATCGAGCGCCAGTCCCATCGAAGCCGAAGAGGTGTTGCCGTAGTCTTCCAGTATGTTGACCACTTCGCCCCCGCGCTCCGAAGGAAACCTGAGCGAACGCGCCACCTGCGCCAGCAAATTCGCGTTCGCCTGGTGCGGCACGATCCAGCGCACGTCCGCGACCGTCAGACTGTTTTTCTGCAAGAGCGTCTGGCACGCCGCAGACATGCGCCGCGACGCTTGCAGGATCACGGACTGGCCGTTCATGCGCGCGTTGTAGTCGGCGGCAAACTCTGCGGCGTCGTGCGTCCGCGCGTTGCCGAACTCCGTGCCGGGCGCGCGTATGCCCAGATCGTCAACGTAAGCGCCGTCGGTCGCAAGCTGTATGTCCACAATTTGCAACGCGCCCTCGCGCGGCTCGTTCGAGACGATAAGTGCGGCCGCGCCGTCGCCAAAGAGCATCGAGAGCGTGCCGGAGGCGGGCGACAAATCGAGCCACGCCGACTGAACTTCGGCGAGACAGACGGCGACACAGCGCGCCGCGCCCGACCCGACGAGAGCCTTCGCCAGTTGCACCCCGTAAAGCGCGTTGCAACAGGTGGCGCGAATGTCGAGACAGGGAATCTCGCCAAGCCCCGCGCTCTTTTGCACGGCGGAGGCACTGCCGGGAATGAAACGGTCCGGCGTCATCGTGCCGAAGAGAAGATAGTCAACGTCTGCGGGCGCGCGTGCGGCGTCGGCGAGCGCGTGCGTGAGCGCGGCGGCGGCGAGCGAACTCGTCGTCGTGTGAGCTTCAGCCCAACGCCTCCGGCGGATGCCGGACGACTTGAAAATCTGCTCCGCTTCGAGTCCGAGTTGCGCGGCGATCTCCTCGTTCTCGACGACGCGCGACGGCGCGTGCGTGCCCGTGCCTGTGATGAATGCGTCCACCTGTCAGTCAGCCCTTGTGCGCTTCGACGTAGCGTTCGATGGCGGTGATTGTTTGGAAGTTCACGGGGTTCACGTCTGCGTCCGGCACTTTAACGCCGCACTCTTCTTCGAGCACGGTGACGAAGTCTATCAACGCGAAACTGTCGAGCACGCCCGTCTTGAACAGATCAACTTCGATGGATGGTGGCGGCGCGCCCGCGCGCTCTGCGCTCTCGTTCAGAAAGTCCGTGACGCCCTGCGGCAAAGCCATAAAATTCGCTCCCTTGTAAATGTAATGTGCGGCAGACAGAAAAAGTCGGCGGCATGTGATGTGTTAACGCGTGCGGCGACCCGTTAGAGCCGCTCAAACCGGCGGCTGTAACGCCGGTCAATGAAGTGTAGCATAAAGCCCGACGGGCATTTGCAAAGTTTGTGTGTCTCAGGCGAATCGAGAGAAGCGGCGCGCGGCGTGGCCGAAAATTACGGCGCGGGCAGCAGCAAACTACCGGGCGAGCGACAGCCTGTCAGTCTCGGCCAGCGCGGCGTTGAGCGCCGCGATGTCGCACCCCACATCTTTGCCATCCGTCCCGCGCCCGCGATACGCGCTCGTCGCCGCGAGCCTGAAATCACCCCGCGCGCGATCCGCAAACTTCACCCCTTCGAGCGAAGGCGGAAAGAAATTATCACCCGGATACCTCTCCGCCTGACCGCCTATAAAGACATTCCTGCGAATCACACTGTTAGGGAAGAAAACGGCAATCGTCGGGTTACCGCCGCCCTGCCCCGCGCCCATCAAACCATATTGATTATGATTCACGATGTTGTTCGTGAACTCGAACCCTTCATTCGGATTCCCATACGCCGTCGTGATGTTCCCACTCTGCAACACCGTGTTGTGGTCGAAGACGACCTGCGGCGTCCCCGTCAACTTCACCAACGTCCCTTCCCCGCCCCACACTTG
>DASQDV010000385.1:0-5044 GCA_035633995.1 Pyrinomonadaceae bacterium
CCAGGACGGTGCGCGAAGGCACAGACCTTTCGATCATCACCTACGGCGCGCTCGTCCAACGCTCCGTCGTCGCCGCCAAACAGGCCGAAGCGCAAGGGGTGAGCGTCGAGATCATAGACCTGCGCACGCTCGCCCCCTACGACTGGGACGCGATCACGGCGACGGTGAAGAAGACGAGCCGCGTCATCGTCGCGCACGAAGACACGCGCACGCACGGCTTCGGCGCGGAAATCGCCGCGCGCATCGGCGACGAGTTGTTCGAATACCTCGACGCGCCCGTCCGCCGCGTCGCCGCCCTCGACACCTTCGTCGCCTACGCGCCCCAACTCGAAGACGCCATCCTACCCAAACCCGAAGACGTGCTCCGCTCCATCACCGAACTCAAAGCCTACTGACGGCGCGCGCAATCTTTAAGAAAGAAAAGGGCGGTCGTCATGTGCGACCGCCCTTTACTTTTCCATTTAGCCCGTTACGATATAATCAATTTATCACAAGGACAGGCCGCGTAATTTGGTATAAGCATATTGCATTGACATTTCTGCCCGGCAGCGCCGCGTAACATTCGTTAGACAGCTTCGTGTCACTGAGTGTTGAGGGAGACTGATGAGAAAACTTTCGTCATTGCTGCTGACCATCTTGTTGCCCTCGCTCGTAGTCGCTCAGATAAAGACCGTCGCTCAATCTCAATCTCTCGTCATCACACACGTCACGGTTATTGATGCGACGGGCGCGGCGGCGAGGCCGGACATGACCGTCGTTATCACGGGCGAACGCATCGCGGCGGTAGGCCGGACGGGGCAAGTGTCCGTCCCGCGCGGGGCGCGTGTGGTGAACGGGGCGGGCAAGTATCTGATACCAGGCTTGTGGGATATGCACGTCCATTTGAGTTGGACGAAGGCGACGGCGCTGCCCGTGCTCGTCGCCAACGGCGTGACGAGCGTGCGCGATCTGGGCGGGCGGCTCGGCGAACTGGACAAATGGCGCACGCGGATCAACGCGGGGCTGCTCACCGGCCCGCGCATCGTGCGCGCAGGGCCGATCCTGAACGGGCAGAAGTTCAACACTTACCAGATGGTGTCGGGCAACGCGGAAGAGACGCGCGGCGTGGTGCGTGCGTTGAAAGAGGTCGGCGTTGATTTCCTCAAGACGCACCGGCGCATGCCGAGAGACTCTTATTTCGCGCTCGTTGATGAAGCGAAGAAGCAGGGACTCGGGCTTGTCGGCCACATCCCGATGACCGTCACTCCCGAAGAGGCTTCGGACGCGGGGCAGGTCACCATCGAACATACGGAAACGCTGTTTGAAGGGACTTTCTCCGCCGCTTTGAAGGGTCGTAAATTGCCGGACGCGATCCGGCAGTTTCGCGCCGAAGATGCAGAGAAGTTGTTCGCGCGCTTTGTGAAGAACCGCACGGTCGTTGACCCGACGCTGGTGGCTTTCCGCTCCTTCGTGAACGCCTCCGATCCGTCTCTCCCTCCCGACCCGCGCAGCCGCTACGTCGCGCTCTCGCTCAAGAAAGAGTGGGAGAAGGTGGCGAAGCCGATGTCTGCCGAAGACCTCGCGGAGTTGAAGGCGACGTTTGCCGAACTGCGCGAGGTGGTGCGGCAGATGAACCGCTCCGGCGTCACGCTCGTAGCAGGCAGCGACATCGCCGGGCCGCGCGTTCCGGGCTTTGGCCTGCACGACGAATTAACGCTGCTGGTCGAGGCCGGGCTGACGCCGATGCAGGCGCTGCAAGCGGCGACGCTCACGCCCGCGCGCGTGCTCGACAAAGCTAAAGACCTCGGCTCGATAGAGACCGGCAAGCTCGCCGACCTCGTCCTGCTCGACGCCGACCCGCTCGCGGACATACGCAACACGCAAAGGATTCGCGCCGTCGTCCTGGACGGGAAACTGCTGGACAGGCCAGCCCTCGACCGCCTGCTTGCGGAGGCCGAGCGCGACGCGTTAAAAAATTGAAGTGAGATAATCAAAGGCGCAAGTCTAAAATTGCTTGCAGCCGCCAGTTCGATAGAGTGCTTCCCAGGTTTGTCTGTGCAAGGCGGGTTCGTGTGCTGCTCTCCCGGCGCGGCTAAAGCCGTGCGTTAGATCACTCAAACTCTCTGCTTTCCGAGAGACAAAGGAAAGGCTCAAATGACAATGTTGAATAAATGGATGGCAGGTTGCCTCTCTGTGTTAACGGCAGTTACGCTTGCGGGTTGCAGTAAAGGTAACAACTCGAATTCGCAATCAACGACCGCCACAGCGTCAAACTCGTCTTCCGCCGCGCAGCCCGACAACGCTACGGGGGCGACGACAACAGGTGTCGAGAAACAAAAACCCGCGCCCGGAACGGGCAACGTGCAGGGCAAGGTTCTCTACAACAGCAAGCCCGCAGAGAATATCGAAGTTAAGTTATGCGAGAAGTTCAGCCGCTTCCTCGGCGGGTGCGACGGGAAAACTTTTACGGCGCGCACGGACGCGAACGGCGAGTATGTCATCGCTAACGTGGAGCCGAAAGTTTACGAAGGACTGCTCGCGCGCGTGTTCGACACAGACTCTTACATCTTTGCGGCTGCGGGCATCGGGGGACTCAGTTCGGCCAAATACGATGTTGCTGCGGATAAGACTCTGTTTATCGCCCCGACAAACCTCTTCAAGAGCGATCTGAAACTGCTCAACCCGAAAGCGGGCGCGAAGGTCGGCATGGAAAATCTGGAACTCAAGTGGGACGCGTACCCCGAGGCGGCTTACTACAAGTTCAGCATCTTCTCTGAAAACCCCAGCGTCATCTCGCCTTACGTCAACGAGCGCGTCGAAGCGACTTCCTTCGGTCTCGACAAGCCGCTCGAAAAAGGCACTTACCGCTGGAGGGTCGAAGCCTACAACGGCGAGAATCGAAAGCTGGCGGAGAGCGACGACAATATCAAATTCACCATTAATTGACGCCGCGCTCCCGTAGCGTAAAGTAAGACGCTTTCCCGCCCCGGCGCTTTCATTTATTCGTTAGTCGTACACGCCTGTACTGTAACGTTTCGGTGCGGGTAGCCGGTTTTCCGCCTTTTTCGTCCATTTTTTCGGATGTATGTGCCTGCGCGGCGCGGCATGACGGTTGCCACTTGTTTGCCAAGTGAGACCCCTATTTAAACTTCCTCCCCCTCGTCAACAACTTAAAATCCGGAGGAGATTCCAACATGAGTAAACGTTTGCTTTGCATTGCGGGCAGCATCGCCTTGAGCCTTGCTTCCGCCACTTTTGTCGCGGCGCAAGACCGCCCAACCACGACCACCACAACGACACAAACCACCAAGACAGTTCAAAATCCTGATGGCTCTTACACGGTAATTCAATACCCTGCGGACAAAGAAGTCACCGTCGACCTGATGCCCGGAACGCTGATTCCCGGCGCGAAGGGCTGGGCGAAAATCATCCGCAAGGGCGACGCGACCAACATCAATCTGGATTTGTCGGGCATCACGGGCGACGCGACCAATTACAACGTCTATGCCGTTGACCCGACAGGCAAGTCCACCCTGCTCGGCCCCGTAACGGTGGCGAACGGCGTGGCGACGCAAACCTTCACGACGCCGATGGACAAGTTCATGCTCGTGCTCTCGCCCGAAAGCAACCTGACGACGATGGCCGATAACACGCCCATCCTCTTCCGCAGCGGCGTGCCGCAGGGCTTCGCCGTGATTCCCAGAGGCAGCAGCGGCGAGCGCGACGGCGCGGCGGTCGGCGAACGCGTCTCGGCGGCGACGACTTCGGGCACGACTCCGGCCTACACCGCGCCCTTGCTCGGCATCCCGAACTGGCGACAGGGCACGGACACCGAGATGAAGATCAAGTTCGCGGGCGAGATGACCGGCACGCGCGCCAACGTCTCCATCGAGCCGCGCAAGGACGGCGCGACCACCATCCGCATGCGCTTCCACGAACTGAAGGAAGCCCCGGGCGGCAAACGCTACGTGCTCTGGGCTGTGAGCGCGGATAACAAGTATCACCGCCTCGGCCAAGTCGTGAACACCGGCCAGCGCAACGAAGCGGAGATCAGAACCGAGACGGGCTTGCCCGACTTCGGCCTCTTCATCACGACCGAAGACGTCAACGACCCGCCGCCGAGCGGCACCATCGTCGGCACGGTCATGCGCGGTCAATAAATTGTCCTCACCCTCTTTGAAAGAATGAGGGCGGAGGGATGAAGGATGAATAAGAAAAGCACTCAAGCAAGTTGGTGCTTCTGATTCGTCCCTCATCCCTTCCGCCCTCATCCTTTTTTATTGACCCGCCCGTCGCTCGCCCTGTATATTTCCTGTAGCCCGCTGTTTGGGCGAGCGGGCGGTGAGCACTTCCCCGATTAACCGCCAGCCGAAACGACATTCCTCGTCAGTCTCCACCAAAAAGGCCGTTCATCAGGCCAAACTTAGCTCTCAGACAATTCGTAATACAAACCAGCGGGCGCGCGCCGCAACTGTCCGGCATGCGCGCTCGCCCGAGTTTCGTCTGGAACCAAAGCCATGCCGAAAAGCCAACTTCCCCCAATTCCCCGCTGGCTGCTCATGCTCTGCCTGTTGTTGTTGTGCGCCTCCGCCCGCGAAGACGTGCGCGCGCAGCAACAGCAAACGCAGGCCGAGTCGCTGCCCGAACTCGTTCGCCGCGTCAAGCCAACGGTTGTCGCCATCGTCACTTACGACGCGAAGGGTGAGCCGCTTTTGAGCGGCAGCGGTTTCTTCATACGCCCCGGCCAGGTCTTGACGAACCTGCACGTCGTCGAAGGCGCGCGGCGCGTCGAGGTGAAGACGCTCGACGGCAAAGGGAGAATCTACTCGTCGCAGGGCGCGCTCGACTTTGACGAAGAGGCAGACCTCGCCATCCTCAGCGTGGACGTGCCGCACGAGCGCACGCGCGTCATCGAATTGACGAACAGTTTGCCGGAGGAGGGCGAGCAGGTTTTTGTTATCGGCAACCCGCTCAGGCTTGAAGGCTCGGTCTCGGACGGCATCGTCTCAGCCGTGCGCGAAGTGCCGAATCTCGGAAAGATCATCCAGACGACCGCGCCCATCTC
>DASQDV010000386.1:0-5179 GCA_035633995.1 Pyrinomonadaceae bacterium
CTGCTGGTCGCGCGTCAGGCCATCATAGATCGGCCACTCGCGCCCGCTCTCGATCTCGCGCAGGTAGAGCACCGTGTTGAGACGGTCGCGGCGGATGAAGGCGAGCAATTTTCCGTCGGGCGACACTTGCGGCCTGACCGAGCCGCCCGCACCGCGTACGAAGATGCCGCGCCGCCCGCGCTCCGTGTCGTAGCGTTCGATCCAGTAGATGTTGTCATAGACGTTTTTGTTGTAGTCGAAGTCGCCGCTGTTGACGAAGTAGATGAAACGCTTCTGCGGGTCGATGACGGGTTCGCCGACGTTCGCCGTCCAACTCGTCTTCTCCGTCATCTGCACGCCCGTTCCGCCGCCGCCCGTGTGGTACATCCAAATCTCGCCCGCGCCGAGCGAGCGCTGGTCAACGAAGTGTTTGCGCACGAGCACGTACTGGCTGTCGGGCGTCCACGCGGGGCTGTTGACGAGGCGGAGCGTCTCTTTCGTCAACTGGCGGCGGTTCTTGCCGTCCGCATCCATGAGCCAGATGTTGTCGCCGCCGTCGCGGTCGGAGGTGAAGGCGATAGTTTTGCCGTCGGGGCTGTAGCGCGGCTGCGATTCCCACGAGACGCCGCCCGACAGCAACTCTGCGCGCCCGCCGCCGAGCGGCATTCGATAGATGTCGCCGAGCAGATCGAAGACCAGCGAAGCGCCGTCGGGCGACACGTCGCAACTCATCCAGGTGCCTTCGTCCGTGTCGAACTCTACTTTGGTGGTCGGCCCGTGAACGCCTTCCACGTCCCACTTGTCGGCGCGCTTCTCGGCCTCGGCCTTCCTCAAAGCCTCTTCCAACTGCTCCGTCCGTCTGTCGGGACTAGGCGAAGGCGTCGGCTGCTGGCCGTGCACGAGCGTTGACGCAAAGACGCTCAAACTCAGGTATAGAACGAACGCTCGACGTTTAATCATTTGCTCCTCATCACAGGGCGGAATCGAATCGGACTGCCACGAACTACGGCGCGGCAACTGGTAAAGGGAGAACCGCGAACAGTTTTCGTTACCCCATACAAAAGCAAATCGCCCCCGATAAATCAAGGGGCGAGGAAGACATTCGGGCGGCGTGGCTCTGTGCGAAATTAATCTCCGCGAACGCTCTGCGCCAAACTCGTCAAGATGAAACCGGCGACGAACCATTGCGCCGCGACGGCCAGATACAACACCACCTCGCTCCCGCTATGCAGGTTGCCCGACGCGACGAGCGAGACGACGTAAGGAATGGTGTTGAGGCTGCCCCACCAGTGCGAAATCGTTTCGTGCCGCTCGAAGAACTTTTCGAGCGGCGAATTGTGTCCCCACATCAGCCAGCACAACACGGGCGCGCAGAGCGCGAAGACTCCCGCCGACTTTAGACGAAACTCCGTTTTAGGCTGCATCGAGTGACAGTTCGGAACGGCCTGCTGCAAGCGGGCGTGTTTTATCTTTACCTTGATCGCTACTTTTCTCGTGACCGAGACTCGCCCGCTTGCAGCAGGCGTCTCTCATGGGCGAGTTTAAGCGACGCGCGGTTGCTCAATCGTGGGTTCGGCGGGCGTCGCGTGCGTCGCGCCGCCCTGTTGGGTCGTGCGGCGCGGGCGCATCCTGATGCCCACCGCATTGATACGCCCGGACTCGCACGCTTCGATGAGCGCCTCCACAACGCGCCCGTCGTAGCGCGTGCCGACGAATGTTTTGATGCGCGCGAGCGCGTCGTCGAGTTCCATCGCCTTCTGGTAGGGGCGGTCGGTCGTCATGGCATCGAAGGTGTCTGCGACGGAGACGATGCGCGCCTGCATCGGAATCTCGTCGCCTTTGAGACCCTGCGGGTAACCTTCGCCGTTGATCATCTCGTGGTGCATGTACATGCCGGGCAGAAACTCGCGCATCGCCGGAATGTTCGACATGATCTTGAAGCCCTTTTGCGGGTGCGTCTTCATGATCTCGAACTCTTCGTCCGTCAGCTTCGCGGGCTTCTTCAAGACCTTGTCGTCAATCCCGATCTTGCCGACATCGTGCAGGAGCGCGCTGATGCGCAGGGCTTCGATCTCCGCTTCCGGCAGCCCCAGCCGTTCCGCAATCGCGATGGAGAAACGCGCGACGCGTTCCGAATGGCCGCGCGTGTAACGGTCTTTGCCGTCGATGGCGGCGGCGAGGGCTTTGACCGTGCCGACGAACAACTGGCGATTCTCTTCCGCCGCGCGGCGCAAGTCTTCGATGTATTGTTCGAGTTGATCGGTCATCGTGTTGAACGACGTGCCGAGTTCGCCGAGTTCGGTGCGGCTGCGCACCTCGATGCGCTGCGCGAAGTTGCCGGAGGCGATGCGACCGGCGGCCTCGGCCAGATCGCGCACGGGTTGCGTGAGTTGTTTGGCGAAGAGGAAGCCTGCGAGCAGCGCGAAGGTGGCGGCGAGCAGGCTGATGAGAAACGTCTGCTTGCGCATGTCCGTGACGGAGCGCAGGGCGGCGCGCTCGTCCTGTATGGCGATGACGCCGAGACGCGCGCCCGCATCGAGCTGGGCGGTGGCGTAGGCGCCGAGCATGGCGAGCTGTCGCCCGTCGCGCTCCGCCGTGAATGGTTCTAAGAGCGATTGCACCTGCGTGCCCGTGTCCATCCAGTTCTGCACGATCTTGAGATCAGCCATCGAACGCTCGGCGTAGGCGACGCGCTGGTCGGGATGCGCGACCGCGCGACCGGCGGCATCGACGACGAAGATGACGGGCAAGCCCTGTTCGAGCAGTTCGCGCTCGCTCTTGGAAGTGGGCTGCTGCACCGCCGCGAAGACCTCGTTGAAGGAGATGACGGCGGCCACCGCCGCGACCACCTCTTCGCCGCCTTCGCCGCCCATCACGGGCGCGGCCACCGTCAGGCTCATCTCCTGACTCGAACGGATAAGTTGCGGGCGCGTGACGACGAGGCCGCGCCCGCTCATGCGCGCGAGCACTTCGCCGACGCGCTCGTTGAGTTCTTCGCGCCCGATCACGTCGGGCTTGTAGGCGACGTGCGGGACGCTGCCGACGGGCAGGATGGCGAGCGCGAGCAGGTTCGGGTCGTCCACGACAGACTTTTGCAGGCGCGCGTCGCTTCCCGCTTCGCCGAGCACGCGCACGCCGCCCGCGAGTTCGAAGGCGCGTGCCAGTCCCGTCACCACGTCGCGGTAGCGTTGGCCGTAGAGTTCGATCTGGCGCGCCTTGTCCTGCACGAGTTGCGCCTGATAGCGCCCTTCGACGGAGCGCAGTTCGTCGGCGCTGCGCTGCGAGAGCATCCAGCCCGCCAATCCGAGCGGGACGAGGCCGACGACCAGCAATGTGCCGAGCACGATGTAGAGCAGGCGCACGCGCCGGAAACGTTCAAACATGAATGGCAAGAAGATAGACGAAGGACTCTCGGACGTTAGTTGCGGAGAGGAAATGTTAAGCAGCGGGCAAGAAATCGAGACTTCGGGGCGGCCTAGCGAACGCACATAAAGGCCACTTTGATAGTACGAATTAGAAAGTGGCGGTGTCAATGTTTACTTTCCATCGTGTAATATTTTCGGCCAACGGTGCGTCGGCTGCGTCTAAAGACCTGAGTGCATTTGTGTCGGGCGCTCGGCGTGTGAGTCTGAAGCGGTTGAGACGAGAATGGAGACGGCTGGAACGAGCGACGAACAGATAGTCGAGCGTGCGCTAGCGGGCGATGCGGATGCGTTCGGCGAGATCGTGCGTCGCTGGGAGCGGCGCATCTTCGCGCTCGCCTACGGCATTCTGGGACGCGAAGAGGAGGCGCGCGACGCGACGCAGGAGACGTTCATCGCGGCCTTTCGCAATTTGCGCGGCTTTCGCGGCGAGGCGAAAGTCTCTTCGTGGCTGCACCGCATCGCCGTCAACCAGTGCATCACGCGGCAGCGACGCGCGCGCACGCGTGCCGAAAATTCGCTCGAAGCGGAGACGGAAGCGGGCGGCGAAAAGTTTGCCGCGCCCGTCGAGCGTTCGCCCGCGCGCGTGGTCGAGGGGCGCGAGCGCACGGAAGCCGTCAGGCGCGCCGTCGCGGCTCTGCCGCCCGAATTGCGCGAAGTGATCTTGATGAAGGAATTCGAGGAACTGACTTTTCAGGAGATCGCCGACGCGCTCGACGTGCCGCTGAGCACGGTCAAGAGCCGTCTCTACACCGCGCTCAAACAACTACGCCTGCGGCTCGAAAAGCACGGCGCGGAAGCGGCGAGCGCGTGAACGTCAAGCAAGGAAGACAAAGTTATGAACGAGAACCTCAAGACCAACGATTGCGAACGCGGCGTAGAACTCGTCGCCTATTTTTACGGCGAGGCGAGCGCGGCGGAGCGCGAGAGTTTCGCCGCGCACCTCGCGCGCTGCGGCGCGTGCCGCGAAGAACTCACAGCCTTCAGAGGCGTGCGCGAAGCCGTCGGCCACTGGCGCGCGGAGATTCTCAGCAGCGCCCCTGCGCTTTCGTTCGCCGAGACGGTCATGCCCACGTCGTCGTCGGCGCAGGAAGTTCGACGTGAGCGGGTCGCGCCGCCGCAACGCTCCGCACGCCTCGCCCTGCGCGAATTTTTCACGCTCTCGCCCGTGTGGCTGCGCGCCGGATTGTCCGCCGCCGCGCTCGTCCTGTGCGCGCTCGCCGCGCTTGCCATTTTCAATGCGGAAGTGCGTTGGGACGAAGGCGGCGTCGCCTTCGTCACGCGTTTGCGTGGCGAGACGCAGACCGCGCCGAACGCGCCGGAGGTTGCCGTGCCCGCCGGAAAACTCTACACGCAGGCCGATGTGGACAACCTTATCGCCGAGCGCGACGCGGCGCTACTGCGCGAACTCGAAGATACCCGCGCGCAGTTGGACGACAGCCGCGCGGCCAACCTCATCGCGGCGGTCGAGACGGTTGAGCCTGCGTCTGCCTCAAGCTCGCTCTCGACGACGAACAACACGCGACGCGCACGGCGCGCTGCCGCCGCCTCTCCCGCGCCGAACGCGCGACAGAGGAGATTCGGCGACGACAGGGACGAAGAGGACGTGCCCCGCCTCTACGATCTTTTGCGCGAGGCCAACTGAGATAATTGTGCCCTGAGAACGCGCGAGACGACACGGACGAGACGGCAAAGAGAGTTTATGAAAGAGAGCCACAGGAGTTTCAGCCCGCGCAACTTCGCCGCGACGGCGACCGCGTTGCTCGCGGCGCTGTTTC